>JAFZRK010000143.1 GCA_017619905.1 Bacillota bacterium | reverse complement strand
TACGGCCAGTACAAGCGTATTGTCGACCGCTTTGAGGGCGGCGTCATCACCGGCAAGGGCCTGACCTTCGGCGGCTCCCTGGCCCGTACCCAGGCCACCGGTTACGGCCTGTGCTACTTTACGGACGAGATGCTCAAGTGCATGAGGAACGACAGCTTCAAGGATAAGATCGTCGTCATTTCCGGTTCCGGAAACGTTGCGATCTACGCCTGCGAGAAGGCGCAGACGCTGGGCGGCAAGGTCGTTGCCATGTCCGACTCCAACGGTTACGTATACGACGCGGACGGCATAAAGCTGGACGTCGTAAAGCAGATCAAGGAAGTTGAGAGAGGCAGAATCAAGGAGTACGCGGCTCGCGTTCCGGGCGCTGTCTACACCGAAGGGTGCAAGGGCATCTGGACCATCAAGTGCGACGTGGCTCTCCCGTGCGCCACCCAGAACGACATAGACGAAGAAGCTGCTAAGACGCTTATCGCCAACGGCGTTATCGCAGTTGCCGAGGGTGCCAACATGCCCAGCACTCCGGAAGCCATCGCGGTCTACCAGAAGGCAGGCATACTCTTCGCTCCGGCGAAGGCCTCCAACGCGGGCGGCGTAGCAACTTCGGCTCTGGAGATGAGCCAGAACTCCATGAGGTACAGCTGGTCCTTCGAAGAGGTGGACAACAAGCTGCACGACATTATGGTCAACATCTTCCACAATACCTACAATGCCGCAGAGAAGTACGGCATGAAGGGCAACCTGGCCGCAGGCGCCAATATCGCTGGCTTCGAGAAGGTAGCCACCGCGATGCTCGCCCAGGGCGTGGTGTAAAGGCCTCCGCAGTAAAGACGGCGGTCCGGGCGGCAGAGGACGCTTAGATTCGCAGAAATGCATTAAAACAATAAAAAAGACCGGGAGATCGTTCTCCCGGTCTTTTCGTTTTACTTTTCCGGCTTCGCCGGCAGGGCGGCCTTCTTTACTTCTCCAGTTTCGCCAGCAGGGATGCCTTCTTTTCCAGCGCATGCTTTATGTCGGGTTCGTCCGTGTAGCCCCATTCGTCGCGCAGCAGCGCTACTATCCGGTCGTAGGTCTCGGCGGCTTTTTTGTACTCGCCCAGGTTCTGCCAGCAGTCCGCGATGCCGTCAAGATCGTCCCTGAACCTGGGTCTGCGGCGGCTCTTCTCGAAGGAGCGCTCGTAGTATCCTATGGCTTTTTCGTAGTCGCACTTGGCGGCGTAGTACTGGGCGGTCTCGAACAGGCACGCGTCATCGTCCGGGTGCGCTGCAGCCAGGTCTTCCATTATCCGGTCCGCGGCCGGCTCGTCGAAGCGCGCCAGCGCTATGTGGGCCCTGTACACCTCGTTGAGGATGGGCTTCGTGTCCTTAAGCGCAGACATCTTCTTAAGGACTTCTTCGGCCTCGTCCGCGCGGTGGTCGGCTATAAGGTTGTCCAGCAGATAGGACCAGGACAGCTCGCTTTCGGGGTTCTCCTTAACGATCTCGCGGCAGAATTCTATGGCCGCGGTGTGGTTGGACATGTTCCAGTCCCAGGGCTTGTGGCCGTCCGTGTAGTTGAGTATCCAGCGGCAGCCCTTCTCGTTAGGGGACATGCGGACGGAGTCCTTCGCGAAGCGGCTCGCCTTTACCGAGTAACTGTGCATTTTGTGCCAGTAGAGGTACGCGATCAGCTCGGTGGCGCGCTTTTTGTACTGTTCGTTATCAAGCTGTCCCTTAAGGAATTCCTCGTATTCCAGGAAGACGTCCTGAGGCAGGTCGTCCTCTATGTCCATGCGGTGTTCTATGCGGTTGAAGCGCTGTTCCGTGGTAAGATCGAACAGGTCGTCGATCGTTACGCCGAATATCTCCGCCAGCATTGGCAGGGTGCTGATGTCCGGCATGGCCACGGAGTTCTCCCATTTGGAGACGGACTGAGGGCCTATTCCCAGCTGTTCCGCCAGCTGCTCCGGTGTCAGCTTCGCCTTTAAGCGCAGCTGCTTTATCTTCTTTCCAAGTTCCATTATTATCTCCTCCCTATGAGTTTTCTTTTTGTCTGCGAACTCATGGTAACAGAGGCGCGCAGCTTATCCAATAACGCAGATTTACAGCTTTCTCGCCTGTTGGTGGAGTCGGTCCGGCGCAATCACTGAATGTGCTGCGGACTGCTGAGATGCATTGCAGCTGCTGAATGCGCTGCGGATCACCCGGTGCGTACTGGACCGCGGCTGTCCTAAATGCGCCGGAGGAGGCTGCCTCCTTGCGAAGCGCCTCCTCCGGGAACGTTGATCACGATGTTTCAGTTTCCGACAGTTATTCGGAACAGAGGACCGTTCTCTGTATCACACCTTTGTCTGCTCGGTGCGGGCGATTATCTCGTTCTGCATCATGTTGGTGAGCGTTACGAAGTAAGCGCTGTAGCCTGCCACGCGGACGATCACTTCCTTGTGGGCCTTGGGGTCTTCCTGGGCGGCGTGGAGCGTTGCGGCGGAGACGCAGCTCATCTGGATCTGCTTGCCTCCGTTGGTCAGGTAGGTCTTTATTACCATGGCCAGTTTGTTCATGTCGCCGTCGGTCTTAAGAGCAGACGGGCTGAACTTCATGTTGAACAGCGTCGCGGAGTACTCGTCCTGGGCGATCTTGCGGCCGGAGTTGAACGCGGCCAGAACGCCCTGGGTGTCGGAACCCTGAGCCGGGGAGATCATGCCGTCCGCAAGGATCGTGAACGCCTTGCGTCCGTCCGGGGTCGCGCCTACGGCCTTGCCGCAGGGCTGGTGGGCGGAGATGGAGATTCCGGAAGGCAGGCAGCTGTTGCCGAAGCCGCTGTCGCATTCCTTGACCTGCCTGGCGTGTTGCGCGTAGAACTCGGCGGCTATGCTGTCCGCGTAATCGTCGTCGTTGCCGTACTTGGGAGCGTTTATGAAGTCCTTCTGCATGTCTTCGTATCCGACCCAGTCGGCGTCCAGAGCGGCTACCAGCTGGTCAAGGGTGTACTTCTTGTCATCGAATACAAGCTTCTTGATGGCGGTGAGGGAGTTCGCCGTATTGATGCCGCCTACGGTCATTACCGTGATGGCGCAGTCGAAGGGCTTGAAGCGTCTTCTCTGCATCGGGGTGGCGCACTTTATTCCGTCGTGCATCAGCGGGCTCTTGAAGGGCTCCGCCGCAGCTATGGCCTTGGCCAGGGAGTCTCTTACGCAGCGCTCGGAAGCCAGCTTGGTAAACCAGCTCATGTGTTCATAGAAGGCATCCTTGAACTGTTCCCAGGTCTTGAAACTGCTCATCTCGCCGGGCTTGGGTCCTATCTCCTCGCCGGAGAGCTTGCAGAAACCGTTGTGCAGGAAGATGTCCAGAACCTGAGGCTCGTTGTAGAACAGAACGCCCATGGTCCTTGCGTAGCCGGGGATCACGGCATCCAGGCAGCCGCAGATGCAGAAGCGTCTGGCTATCTTTTCGTCGAATCCCAGGTTCTTGTAGAAGTTGATGTAGGACTCCTCAGAGATGAACGCCGGCATTCCTATTCCGCTCCTTACGCATTCAACGCCCTTCTGGATGTACTCGATCGGGGTGTTCTTGGAGACGCGCAAGGTAATGGTGTGGTGGGGAACTCCGCATTCAAGCGAAGCCTGCATGAACAGCATGGTCAGCTCGTTGCAGGCGTCCTCTCCGGTCTCGGGGTCGCATCCGCCTATTACCAGGTTGATCCAGCGGGAGTCGCCGGAGTGTCTGCCTCTTCCCAGACCGCCTCTTACGGTGTGGAACGTTGTGGTGTGGACCTTGAGGAGCTCCAGCAGTTCCAGGGCTTCCTCGTCTGTAAGTATTCCGGCTTCCTTATCCTTCTTGTAGAACGGATAGAGGAACTGGTCCGGACGTCCGCCGGACATGGTGTTGGAGCATACGGACAGGAGCGAGAACCAGTAAGCCTGGACGGCCTCGTAGAAGTTTCTGGCCGGGAATTCCGGTACTCTGCGGCATGTCTCCGCCATGCGGAGCAGCTCGGCCTTTCTCTTTTCGTCCTTGCACTCGGCTGCCATCTGCTCGGCAAGGTCCGCGTGCCTGTTGGCGTAGTTGATGAAACCTTCGAATACGGTTATTACGCTGTTCCAGTATTCGCGCTTCTGATAATCGTCGTAGTGACGGCAGGGAGCGTTCTCCAGGCATTCTTTGGCCTCGTTGATGAGTGCGCGGGCGCCCTCATTGAGGATCCTCTCGAATTCCACGCACGCAAGGGTGAATCCGGGGCCGACGCCTATTCCGGTCTGGCCTATCGCGTTGGTAGTTCCGGAGTTTCTGTCCTTCCATATCGGCATGGTGACGCCGGTCTTCATGAACTTCTGCATCAGAGGATCGTCCCAGGTGATCTCCGCCAGATAGTCGGAAGCTCTGTTGTTCCTGAACGCGAAATCGATGCGGTCCTTCCACTCTTCCAGCTTGGCGTAGTTCTCGTCCGAGATCTTGTACATGTCGCCGGTCTCCTCGAAGAGGTGGTCGATCTCAGGCTGGGTCCAGCGGCCCATCTCGGAATCCAGCTCAACGCCGTTGTAGGTGGAGGAACCGGTGCCTGCGAGGATATCGTCCTCGGGGATGGTTATGGGCATCCTGTTGTAGTAGTTGGCCTGCAGCTGGGAGCGATAGGCGTAACCGGAACGGTTGCGCATCTCGTCCAGCGTGTCAAGAGCTATCTTGAGCTTCTCCAGGCCTATGTTAATTGGAGTGTTCTTTGCTCTGTCGAGCATTCTCTGTATTCTGTCTGTCATTTTATCCTCCGTGAACTGTGCATAAAACTACACCTTATTATAGCACAGCGGGGCGTTTCAATAAAAGCGTAAAACCTTGCATTTGTTGCAAATGGCACATGGATTTGTTATAGTTATATAGATAAAAGGGAAGCTTCGCGCAGGCGGGCTTCAGACGACGATCAAGGCAGTTTCGATGGAACTTATTAAGGATCTGACCATAGGAAAGCTTCTGCGGGACACCGCGGCCCGTTACCCGGACCGTCCGGCGCTCAAGACCCGCGAAGAGGAGCTCAGTTACAGGCAGCTGGACGAGGCGGCAGATACTGCCTCCAGGCGGCTTTTATATTGCGGAATAAAGAAGGGCGACCACGTAGGCATACTCTGCGAGACCCAGCTGGAGGAGATAGTCGTCTACTACGCGCTTGCAAGGATAGGCGCCGTAAACGTCATGTTCAACACGTCGCTTCGGGCGGGCGAGCTGCGGGAGCTGATAACCCGCAGCGACATCTCCGTGCTCCTTATAGGCGAGGGGTACAGGGGCGTAAGCTTCCCGGCGCTGGTGGCCAACATACTTCCGGACTGCCCGAAGCTTAAGAAGGTGTTCTTCATAGGCAGCGGCGAGCCCGGGTCTTTCAGCCGTCTGGACTCACTTAAGAAAGCTTCCGCAAAAGAGCTTGCGGAGGCGGAGGCAAAGGTCCTTCCGCAGGACACCGCGCAGATCTTGTTCACAAGCGGCAGCACCAGCTTCCCCAAGATGGTCTGCGGCAGCCACTACAGCAGGGCGAACTGCGGACGGCTTCAGGCCAAGGACCTTGGAGCCACCTGTGAGGACGTGTTCCTGGGAGCGCTCCCGGTGTTCCACTGCTTCAGCATATCGGTCAACATCATGGCGGCGTGCAGCGTAGGCGGATGCCTTGTGCTTCCGGCGTCCAGAAAGACCACGGTCCTGCTGTCGGACATCCGCGACTTCAGATGCACGATCGTAAGTTCCGTGCCCACACTCTTCTTTGCGATGCTCCACAGACCGGACTTTAAGGACTGGGACGTTTCTTCTGTCCGCACCGGCTTCATAGGCGGCAGCTCATACTCCCCGCAGCAGTTCAAGGACATAGAGGACGGCTTCGGAATGACTCTTCTGTCCAGTTTAGGGCAGACGGAGGCGACCGGAGGCCTTACCACGTCCGACCTTACCGATCCCGTCGACCTCAGGGCCACCACGGTGGGCCACATGATGGACTTCCTGGAAGGCAAGACCGTGGATCCGGATACCGGAAAGACCTGCGCCGTGGGCGAGCCCGGCGAGATCTGCGTGCGCGGCTACGTTGTTATGCAGGGCTACTACGACAACCCGGAGGAGACTGCGAAGGTGCTGGATCCGGACGGATGGCTGCACACCGGCGACTGGGGCTGGTTCGGGGAGGACGGCTACCTGCGTCTTTCCGGACGTATCAAGGACCTCATAATTCGCGGCGGCGAGAACATCAGCCCCGTTGAGATAGAGAACGCGGCCATGGAGATGGGCGGCATCGACAGCTGCAAAGCCATAGGCATCCCCAGCGAACACTACGGCGAGGAGATATGCCTGTGCGTGGTCCTCAAGAAGAGCTCCGCTCTAAGCGAGGACATGATACGCACGGCTCTGTCCGGCAAGCTGGCGTCGTACAAGCAGCCCAGATACATTCTGTTCTTCCGTCAGCTGCCCATGAAAGCGACCGGCAAGATAGACATTAAACACCTTAAGAAGGATTCCTACGAGCGGCTCGGCATAAACGCCGACGTCTCCGGAATATAGATCTGCATATCGTCAGGAGGGTATATATGAAAAGAGTATTAGCAGTACTGTTGGCTCTGGCGATGGTGTTCTGCCTCTGCGCCTGCGGTGACGGCGGCAATAATACAGCCAACGTCAACACGAATAACGAGGCCAACGTCGCCCCCGAGCCGGAACCGGAACCCGAACCCGAACCGGAACCGCCGAAGTTCTATAACCCGCTGACGGGCGAAGAGACGGAAGAGGATCTGACCGGTCAGCGCCCCATAGGCATAATGATGAACAACATCGAATATGCAATGCCTATGCACGGCAACTCCGACGCGGACATACTCATAGAGATGAATGCCGAGGGCAACATCACCAGGATGATAGGGCTGTTCCAGCAGATCACCTCCAAGACCCAGAAGATAGGAAGCATAAGGAGCGCAAGACCGTACTATCTGGACTGGGCGCTGGCTTTCGACGCGGTCTATATCTCCGCCGGAGGCAGTTCTACGGCCCTGAAGGAGATCCCCAAGCGCAATGTGGTGCACGTTAACGCTCTGGGCGCCGATTACGGCATCTTCTACCGCGATCAGGACAGAAAAGCCGCGGGATACGCTTATGAACACACCCTGTTCGCAACAGGCCAGGGCTTCGTGGATCACTGGTCCGAGGTCCGTGTCCAGACTACGCACAGGGATGGCTACGAATGCAGTCTTAAGTTCACGGATGCTTCCGAGGCGGCCGGCGGCACGAACGCAACGGCGATAACCGTAAAGATGAACTCCAAGAAGGCCACGCTGTTCGATTACGATGCTGCAAGCAAGAAGTATCTGATCAGCGAACACGGCGACAAGTATATAGACGGCAATACCAACGAACAGGTATCGGTCAAGAACGTCATGGTGTTCTATACCAAGTACTGGCGCGAGCCCGGCGGCACTGCCGGTACGCTCCTGGCTGACATGAGCGGCGGCGACGGCGTCTATATCTGCGAAGGAAAGATGATAGACATCAAGTGGAGCCGCACCGACGAGGGCGGTCTTATCCTGACGAAGGCGGACGGCAGCCCGCTGTCGCTGATGCCGGGCCACACATTCATCTGCTGCGCGGATTCCTCGAGCGGCAGCGTGGACGCAAAGTAACAGCGGTCCGGGGGCCCCGGGAAGGGGCCTGCGGCGCCGGCACGACACTTAAACTTCATACCGCGGACAAGTCGCGCAATATTGACAAGTCCGCGGTTTATTTTATAATTAAACTTGATTATACAGCATCCCGCAAGGGAGAGGTAATAAGGGAGGAAACACAATGGAAAACAAGAAAAAGAAGGGCGTCAGCGTCGCTCTGCTTGCGCAGGTGGCGGTGCTGGTGGCCATAATGCTGGTAATGCAGCTGACAGGCATCAACAGTCTGCGCATAGGCCCGCTCAAGATGAGCTTCATGACACTGCCAGTCGCCATAGGCGCCATGCTGGTCGGACCCGGCGCGGGAGCGATACTGGGCGCGGTGTTCGGGCTCCTGAGCTTCTGGAGCGCGGTGTCCGGCACGGGCGGACTTACAACGTTCTTCTTCCAGTATAAACCGTTCAGCACGTTCATGCTCTGCGTGGGAATGCGTGTGCTCATGGGATTCTTCTGCGGCCTGATCTTCAAACTGGTGAGCAAGCTCGACAGGGATGAAAAGACCTGGAGCTTTTTCGTGGGAGCCATCAGCGCTCCGCTGCTCAATACGATATTCTTCATGGGATACATCATCCTGTTCTTCTACAACATGGAGAACGTCCAGGCGCTGGTGGAGAGCTACGGAGCCGCCAACCCGCTGCATTTCGTGATCCTGCTCGTAGGCGTACAGGGACTGGTGGAGGCCGTCGCTGTCTGCATCATAGGCGGCATACTTACGAAGGTGCTGTCCAAGGTCGTTAAGAATTACATGGTCAAGAGATAACGCATCATGAGAAAGACCGTCTTCATCTGCATATTGCTGATACTGGTGCTGGCGATGCTCTGCGGGTGCACGCTGTTTCCGCAGAATACGAGCGAACCGGAGCCCCGGCTCATTCCGCCTGTCCATGAAGCAGAGGACGAGACCGAAGCCGCTCCCGCCGCGCAGGCGATAAACTGGCTCAACGGTGAAAAGATCGACGAACCGCTTAAGGAAAGGCCTTACGCGGTGGTCATCGACAATGCCAGCGGCGCTCTTCCCACCAAGGGGCTCTCCACGGCGGACCTCATTTTCGAGTTCAACGTGGAAGGCAACATGACCCGCTTCCTAGCGCTGTTCCAGGACATAAGCGCGGCGCCCACCATAGGTCCGGTGCGCAGCTGCAGAAGTTACGACGTATCCATGGCCATTGCCTTTGACGCCATCTACACCCACGCGGGCGGAAGTCCCATGGGCCTCAACGACATAATCATAAAGCACGTGGCGGATCTGGACGCCGTGTACGGCAACTACAAGTTCTTCTTCCGCGACAAGGCCAGACGCAGGAGCGGATATGCCTACGAACACACTCTGTTCGCGGACACCGCGCAGATGATAAAGATGGTCCCGGACGTGGGAGTTACCAGGGGCATGGAGCACTTGGAGGACTACGAAGGTCCGCTGCGCTTCGGAATCACGGACATGAGCCGCGGCACCGTGGCGGAAGCCCTGACCGTCTACATGAACAGATCCAAGACCACTCAGTTCGACTACAGCGAGGATCTGGGCAAGTACCTGGTCAGCGAGTTCGGCGTCGGCTACGTGGACGCCAACAACAACGAGCAGGTAGCTGTGGACAACGTGCTGGTGCTCTACGTTAAATATACCAGGATCGAAGGAGACGAAAAGGGGCGGCTGGAGGCGGAACTTACCAGCGGCAAAGGTTATTACGCCAAGGGCGGCAGGATAATAGAGCTTTCCTGGTCCTTCTCCGAGGAAGGCGGACTTATACTTACCCACCCGGACGGCCGCGAACTGCGTCTGACTGCGGGCAGCAGCTTCATCTGCTGCATAGACAGCGAATCGGGCAAGATAATGGCCAGCTACGACGTTCCGAAATAATAACTGCTTGCATTTTTATACACAATATGTAAAATGTGTATAAAAATCTGAAAGGAGATGACGCTTCCGGCGTTAAGATGATAAATGTCAGAAAGTAAAGAAACCGTAAGGATATCTGTGCCGCAGCTACCCATCAGAAGGCAGATGCCCCTTTATAAGGACATCCGCGAGATGCTGGATGGCTGCGCGTTATTATATAACGAAGAACCCATATACATAATAAAGACCAAAAGGGAGACTAAGACCGAGCCTGCGCAGTACAGGACCATAAGCTTCATGGAGCACAGGCGGGAAGTATCATGGCTGGGTACGGCGCTTATGCAGCTGGGGCTTAAGGGCAAACGCCTGGCGATCATAGGCAGGAACCGCTACGAATGGATGCTCGGCTATTACGCATTCCAGTGCGGTCTGGGTGTCATAGTGCCGCTGGACAAGGGTCTTCCGCTGGAAGAGATAGAGATGTCTCTGACCAAGGCCGGTGCGGACGCCTTGCTGTTCGACAAGGATCATCTGGATCTTGTCGAAAGGCTCAGAATGCGCGAAGAGTATAAGGACATGCTCTGCATAAGCATGGACAGGCTCGAGGGATATCCGAGCGTTCCGGAACTCATCGAGCAGGGGAAGAATGCTCCGGAAAAGGTGCAGAAGGAGTTCTGCGATCTTCCGGTTGACGGAAACGCTCTGTCGATCATACTGTTTACCTCCGGGACGTCCGGTCTGGCAAAGGCCGTCATGCTTTCGCAGTACAACATAACCTACAACATATGGAGCGTGCTGTCTGTAGAGGATCTGAGGCGCGGCGACGTAAACATGGCTTTCCTGCCGTACCATCACACGTTCGGATCCACGGGGCAGGCCATGATGAGCTGCGTCGGAATGACCAGTGTCTACTGCGACGGTCTTAAGTACGTGCAGAAGAACATCATAGAATACAAAGTCAGCGTATTCATCTGCGTGCCGCTGCTGATCGAGGCCCTTTACAAGAGGGTCATGCAGGAAGTGGAGAAGCAGGGCAAGATGAAGAAGTACCGCACAGGTGTAAAGCTTACCCGGTTCCTGCTCAAGCTGGGCATCGACAAGCGCAGGAGCGTATTCAAGGAGATCCACGACAAACTGGGCGGAAACCTGCGCTGCATGGTAAGCGGCGCCTCGGCCCTGGATCCTGAATGCGCGCTCGGACTGACGGACCTTGGAATGAATGTGGTGCAGGGCTATGGAATGACGGAGTCTTCGCCCGTTCTGGCCGGAGAGGACCCGGATCACTTGCGGATAGGGACCATCGGCTGGTCCATGCCGGGAGTTACTCTGATGGTGGAGGATCCTAACGAAGAGGGCATTGGAGAACTGATAGCGCAGGGTCCAAACGTCATGATGGGTTATTACGATAACCCGGAAGCAACGGAAGAGATAATGGGCGACGGCTGGCTGCACACCGGAGATCTGGTCAGTCTGGATGCGGACGGCTACATAACCATTCGCGGCAGAAAGAAGAATGTCATAGTGCTGAAGAACGGCAAGAACATCTATCCGGAGGAGGTGGAGATGCAGATCGCAGCGCTGCCTTACGTTGTCGAAAGCATGGTGTTCGGCGAGAGCCGCAAGGGCGAGAACGATGCGCAGGATCTGGTGCTGAGCGTTAACCTGGTCTACGATCCGGTCCGCATGAAGGAGACCCGCGGCGCACAGACCCCGGAGGAGATAGAAGCAGCTGTCGCTAAGGACATAGAGGAACTGAACAGTACGCTGCCGTCGTATAAGCGCATATACCGCCGCTACCTTACTACGGAACCCATGGAAAAAACTACCACAGGCAAGATAAAGCGATATAAACAGAAGCTTAGGTAACAGAGCAGGGAGCACATCCCTGCTTTTTTATTTGTCATGCCGATCCCAATCGGTCATGTGATACGCACCTGCTAAAAATGTAAATAAGTTTATATAAATCGCTTGACAATTTTTACAAAAGTGCTACAATAAACTTGTGAACGGAAAAGCCGGGTGTTAACGCGCCCGCTGTTGAAAATAAGCGGGACGGCTCGAGGGCATGTCCCGCAGTAAATTAAAGAAAGGTGATCGTCATGAATAAGAGTCTGTACAGTCTTATGCTTATGGACGAGGTCGTAAACGAGATAGACAAACTGGCGCTGCGGCAGGGCACCAACCGCTCCAATCTGGTAAACCAGATCCTTGCGGAATACGTGTCGGTCAGCACGCCGGAAAAGCAGATAGACAGCATCTTCCGCCGCATGGAGGAACTGCTGGACCGCAGCTCGGAGCTGGTGCCGATGGTAACGCCGAACCAGCTGAGCATGTCGGTAAAGAGCAGCCTGGAGTACAAGTACCGTCCCACGGTGCGCTACGTTGTCCAGCTCTACAGGACTCCGCAGAACTCCGCGATAGGCGAGCTTGCGGT
>JAFZRK010000142.1 GCA_017619905.1 Bacillota bacterium | reverse complement strand
CTGGCAAGTCCGCCTATGAGGTCGTAGACCGGAACTCCCAGGATCTTGCCCTTAAGGTCGTACAGAGCGTAGTCGATGGGCGCTTTGGTGAGGGTGCTGAAGCGCAGCACGTTGTCCACCTTGGCAAGGATCATCTCGATGTTCATCGGGTTCTGGCCCAGAAGGGCAAGCTCCGCGACTTCCTTGGCCTTTGCGCAGGTCGACTCCAGGTTGTCCATGCAGTAGCTCTGGGACAGAACGCTGCTGCACCCTACGCCGAACTGACCGTCGTCGTTGTAGATCTTTACGATCATGTGCTTTCCGCTCGTGCGCTTATAGAACGCGTGTCCTATCGGCTGCTCAAGAGGAACGTTTACAGGAATGATCTCTACTTTCGTGATTTTCATAACTTGTCCTCCAAAATATCTAAAAAACTGTTCGCTTTAATGATCCGTTATCTGTATTTGCCGTAGACGTCCAGTGTCTCGAACATGGCGTCCACGTTCTCCAGCTTGGCGTCGCCCATGCAGGCGTTGGTGTCGAAGATGTAGCCGCCGCCCGGAGCGCAGATGTCCAGAAGCTTCTTGGTCTCGTCTATGACCTGCTCCTTGGTGCCGTGCTCCAGCAGGTATATGGACAGGTTTCCGGTAAGGCATACCTTGTCTCCCAGGATCTTCTTGGCCTTTGCCATGTCCGCCTTCTCCAGATGCAGCACGCACTTGCCCACCGGGATGTCCGTAAGCTGCTCTATTCTGGAGTCGTAGGGGCCTTCGCCGTAGAGCACCGGCGTTACGCCGAGGTCTATCAGCGCGTAGATGAGCTTCTTCAGCGGCTTCCAGTACAGGTCGCGGAACTGGTCAGGGCTCATGAAGCCATCCATGCCTTTGTGCAGCGGGAAGTAGACCCTCTTGTAGGGCATCTCCTTGCCCTTGAAGTACTGCCAGCTGTCTATCTGGATGTCCGCGAAGAAGTCGCAGGCGCGCTCTATGTCCTCCGGACACTCGAGCAGGTCCTCGAAGGTGCCCATGGTGCCGCGGAAGTAGTCGCTTATGATGTCGAACGGTGCCTCGCCGAAGCCGTTCTTAAAGCCGGGGAAGCCCATCTCGCCCAGCCTTCTGGACAGGCGCGCGTTGGACTCGTCAGCCCTTCTCTCCTCCGCTCCTATCTTGCCGAGCAGTTCGTAGGCCTCCATGAGCTCAGGAGTTCCGATGGACGCCAGGAACTTGGTTCCCAGGATGGAAGCCGGGTTGAGCTTGAACTTGGCAAGCGGCGCAAGCTTGGGGAACGCTCTGGGGATGTACTTTCTGAGCATGTAGCCGGTGAAGTCCGAGAGCATCTCGTCGTACTCGTCCTGCTCCATGTATTCGTGCTCTATTACCTGGTAGGTGCTGGTGTCGTCCACCATGGTGCCGGGCTTTCCGGGCCAGTCTATCATGTTGGAGCCGGCCAGCTCGTTTGCCAGACCGCTTCTGTGGGGATTGAAATTGTGGGCATCCGGATGGTAGCGCTCAAAGAATCTTACGACGGAGTCCTCCGCTTTCTCGTACTCGTACATGGACTCCTTGAATGAGGATCCGAACAGGAAGTACGGAACGCAGCTGAGCATGGGGGCCACCGGGACGTGGTCGGGTTCTTTCAGGGCTATGGCTTCGTTTACCACCTTTACCCTGTAATCGTACATTTCTTTGACTGTCATTTTTACCTCCGGGGAAGCTGACCTGTATGAAAACGGAATATATGAACTGAAAACGATATGCAGACCTTCTTACATCTTTATTATGAGTGATTGATAAGTTTTGAACAATTACAGCTTTAACTAATCGTGATTAACTTAAATGTTAACTTTGCTGTTACAAAGGCCTTTTTTTATACATAATAACAAAAGGACTGTACCGCTAACAAGCGTTACAGTCTAAGGAAAGACGGGCATTCCGCGCCCCCGGGCGCGTCCGTGTAACTATTGATTTAATCGTTTAACCAATAAGGTGTTCTTTATTGACGAATCGTTTAAGGTTTTCGCAGATGGTATCCGCTGCCCTCTCCATGTTTGCGGGAGACATTGCGCTGGTGTGCGGAGTTATGATGACGTTGTCCATGTCCCACAGCGGACTGTCCTCCGGAAGGGGCTCCTTTTCGAACACGTCCAGCGCGGCGCCCGCAAGCTTTCCGCTCCGCAGCGCCTCCGCCAGCGCTTCCTCGTCCACCGCCGCGCCTCGGCCCATGCTTATGAAATAACTGCCCTGCTTGAAGCTCCCAAACAGCTCCGCGCCGAACATCCTGCGGCTCTGCGGCGACGCCGGTACAAGCGACACCACCATGTCGCAAAGCGGCAGCATCTCCTTTATGTCCGACAGCGGGTACATGCGGTCCGCCTTCTCTTCGCCGGTCGGAGTCCTGCGGCAGCCAAGGACCTTCATGCCAAGCGCCCTGCATTTTTCCGCGATATGATCGCCAATCTCGCCCATGCCCACTATGCCTGCGGTAAGCCCCGCGGCTTCTCTGGGACTGCTTCCGATCGGCGGCTTAACCCAGGCGTGTTTCTGCGCGCTGCGGATGAAGAACGGCATGCCCCTCAGGAGCATGAGCATGTACATTACCGCGGTCTCGGCCATGGGAAGGCAGAATACTCCGGTCATTTTTGTTATGACAACGTCCGGGCGGGACTTCCTTACCGGGTCCAGCCCTTCCGTACCGGCGGACAGGCTCTGTATCCATTTCAAGCTCTTTGCGCCTTCTATCCACCTTGACGGGCAGTCCATGGCCCAGCAACAGAGCGCCTCCGCGTCCGGGCAGATCCGCATCAGTTCTTCTTCGGAGGACGCGCAGAACACCTGCGCCCCGCCTCCTGCGGCGCTTATCCTTTCTGTCATCTCCGGCGTTACGCGTCCGGGCCTTGCCGGGCGCTCGTCGTGAAGTATCGCTATCCTGACCATTGGCTTATTCTCCTTTATTTCTTCACCTTTATTATACTTGAAGTCCTTATTGTTTGCTTAAAATCTTTTCAAGAGTTAAAACAGACTCCGACTATACCATAGTTCAGATAGATAACAAAAGAAAAGGAAACACAACGATGAAGAATATAAAGAACAAAAAGAGAATAAGGATGGCCGCGGCCATAGCGCTGGCGGCAGCAGTAGCATCCGTACCGGCATTCGCCTTTGCGGAATCCGGACTGGGCGGCGCCCGCGGCGGTTTTCCCGGCGGCATGGGCGGCTGGGGAAGCACAGACGGAAGCGCGAACTACGCAAGCGAACCCTCCGAGATAGTCACCAGCCAGCTCACTTCCAACAGCGCAGAGGCGCTGGAAGCGGACCTTGCGAACGCCGAGACCATAGTCATGAACGCTGACAACAACAACGTAAAGATCAGCAAGTCCGGCACCTACATAGTCACCGGCGTCTGCGCCGAAGGCAACCTTGCTGTAAAGAAAGGCACCACCGGCGTGGTCCTCATCCTCAGGGACCTGGATCTTACCAGCACCACCGGCGCCACCGTATCCCTCAACAAGGGCACGGAAGTCAAGGTAATAATAGAAGGGACCGTCACCCTTTCGGACGAGGAAGACATAGCGGATGAAGACACGGACGACTTCGACGGCGCGGCCCTCAAGGCCAAGGCCGGCTCCTCCGTGGTGCTGACAGGCACGGGTACGCTCAACGTCAACGGCGCCTGCAAGAACGGCATAAAGGTGTCCGATCTGGAAGAGGACGACAAAGCGGACGGCTACACCGAAGCCAGCTTCATAGTCGACGGCAAGGACCTTACGATCAACGTGATCGCGGATCAGGACGGCTTCAATTCCGGCACGGACCTCACCATTAAGTCCGGAAACATAACCGTTAAGTCCGGCGACGACGGCGTAAAAGCGGACTACATCCTGACGATAGGCGCTGAAGGCACTGACGGCCCGACACTGAACGTGACCGCCAACGAGACCATTGAAGGCGCAATCATCAACATCTACAGCGGAAACATAACCGTCAACGCAGAGGACGACGGCATCAACGCCGCCAACAAAGACCTGGAGAACTACACCTACTCCTGCAACATCATGGGCGGGACGATCAACATAACTGCCGGCGCTGACGGCATAGACTCCAACGGAAACATCAACATCCTCGGCGGCCTTACCACCATCGTCAAGTCCGCAAGCAACGGCGGCGAGGGAGGCATTGACTACGAGGGCAGCTGCTACGTCAAGGAGGGATGCCTGGTCAACCCCTTCGGCACCACTTTCGACTCCGGTATGGGTGGTTTCCCCGGAGGCAAAGGCGGATTCCCCGGATGGAACGGCGATTCCGGCGACGTAGCTCCTCCCTACTGGAGCGGCCGGGACGGCAGCCGGGACTGGCCGACTCTGCCTAACGGCGGCGTCGACGGCGAGAGCGGCGCTACTCCGGAGATCCCGGACGGCACTTTCCCCGGCGGCGACGGCAGTTTCCCCGGCGGTGACGGCAGCGGCATCCCTGAGCCCCCGGACGGACCGATCCGCGGCGAAGACGGCCAGAACGGCGGCAATAAAGGCCAGAACGGTCAGAACGGCGAAATTCCCGCTCCCCCGGACCGTAACGGCGGCAGCGGGGACAACCCCGCTTCCCCTGACGGATCATCCGGAAATAACGGCTCTCAGACCTTCGGCGAATGGATCCAGAACCTCTGGCAGACCATATCCGACTGGTTCAGCGAACTGTTCAGCAAGTAAGTTACGAACGATAAAGCTCCGGGAATGCATCCCGGAGCTTTTGATTCCAATTATTATTCCACGACTGCGGAGACGAACGGCCTTGCCAATGCCGGCCGACCGCGCCGCGCTACACCACTTCAATCTGGCAGGAGCGCATGGTCTCCAGGGCCGCCAGATGCTTTTCCGGCGTCACCCCGGCGCAGCACGCGGAGTCCACGGTTATCCTGAGTTCCGGCAGCGCGGCCTTTATCAGCAGCGCGTTGGACACCACGCAGATGTCCGTGCACAGTCCCACGATCTCCACTTCCTTAAGGCCTTTCACCGCTTTAAGGTCCTGCGCCAGCTGCTCGCAGCCGAACGTCGGCTTTTCGTAGATGCGGGCCCTGCCGAGCAGCGCCGCTATCTCCGGCCTTATCTGCCAGCCGTCCGTGCCTTTTATGCAGTGCTTTACGGGCAGCTTCTTCCCTTCCTGAGTCCTGAGATAGTCTGCGCCGTGTGTATCCATGGTCGCCACGATGTCCTTAGGCGGATACGACGCGATCTTTGCCGCGACCGCGGGCACTATGGCCTGCGCCTCTTTGGTGCCCAGCGACCCGTCGATAAAGTCGTTCTGCATATCAATGACTATTAGCAGTTTCTTCATTCGCGACCTCCCTAATATTTCATGAACAGCGGCAGGAACTTCCTGGCCACTTTATATACCGGCCCTTCCAGCACCTTGCAGGCGTTGGCCAGCTCTTCCCTTATCGCTATGCCCTGCGGGCAATGCTGCTCGCACTCGCCGCACTTTACGCACTGCGACGCGGAAGCGTGATCCTTGCGCAGCAGCGTGCACATGAAGTACTCGCGGAACGCAGTCGTCCAGCCCTCGGAATACCTGTCGTTGTAGGCCGCGAAGGTCCCGGGAATGTCTACGCCTTTAGGACACGGCATGCAGTATCTGCAGCCGGTGCAGCCCACTTTGATGTTTGCGCGTATGGCCTCCACCACCCTTGCGAGCATTGCGCGGTCCGCGTCCGTAAGGCATCCCGGCTCCGCCTTGGAGGCGCTCTTGCAGTTCTCCCGGACCATCTCCAGCGAGTTCATGCCCGAGAGCACGCACGTTACCTGCGGCTGGTCCCACAGCCAGCGGAATGCCCACTCAGCAGGGGTCCTGGCCGCCGAATGCTCCGCAAAGATCTTTCTTGCCGAGTCAGGCAGATGATTGGACAGCTTGCCGCCCCGCAGCGGCTCCATTATTATCACCGGCAGCCCCTTCTCCGCGGCGTGCATCAGGCCGGTCCGCCCCGCCTGACTGTGTTCGTCCAGGTAGTTATACTGGATCTGGCAGAAGTCCCAGTCCCACGCGTCAACTATGCGGCAGAACGCGTCGGAATTGCCGTGATAGGAGAACCCGATCTGGCGGATGACGCCCTGCTCCTGCTTTTCGCGGAGCCACTTGTCCATGCCCATGGCGCACAGCCGCTCCCAGGTCTTGTCGTCCGAGAGCATGTGCAT
>JAFZRK010000141.1 GCA_017619905.1 Bacillota bacterium | reverse complement strand
GTGATACCTGCCGCCGTCAAAAGTTACGCGGGCGTAGTGGCCCGTCACAACATACCCGCAGCCGAGCTCTTTCGCGCGCGCCATCAGTTTGTCGAACTTAAGATGTCTGTTGCATTCAATGCAGGGGTTTGGCGTAAGTCCGCGCAGATAGTCCGCCGCGAAGCGCTCCATGACTTTTTCGCGGAACTCGTCCTTGAAATTGAAGACATAGTAGGGCATTCCGAGGCGCTGCGCCACGCTCCTTGCGTCCTCCACGCTGTCCAGTGTGCAGCAGGTCTTGGGCGACGAAAAGTCAGCGTCTTCGGAGTCGAAGAGCTTCATGGTGCAGCCGATGCAGTCGAGGCCTTGTTCTTTTGTCAGGAATGCCGCGACGGTCGAGTCCACGCCGCCGGACATCGCGATAAGTGCCTTCATGTCTTTCAAATTAAAACGCCCGAACCATTATAACAGAATCGGGCGGTCATTAACAATACGGGTAAGCCGGAGTTTAGGAAGCTATCCTCTGACTTTGTTCAGATATCCGTTCTTGTTGAGTATGGGCGCTATTGCCTTGTAAAGAATAGGCGCCAGGATGAAAGCGGCAACAGCGTTTATAAGCGAAGCGGGCAGCTTGGACGCCATTACGGCCAGCGCTCCGTCCAGCGGGTTGCCGTAAACGAACCTCTGGTAGACGTAGGTCTTGAGCATGTACAGCGCTACGTAGCTGAGCGCGCCCACAACGCTTCCGGTGATGATTCTTGCGTTGCTGTCCTGCCTGTCCTTTACGTAGGTTCCGGACACCTTTGCGCAGATCCAGGCCATCGCGAACTTCGACACGAAGGTGATGAGCGCCTGGATGATGTCGTAACCGCCTACGAGGTCGTAGATTCCGGAGCCGAGCCCTGCGGAAAGACCGCCTGCGGCAGGGCCGAACAGAAGGCCGGACAGAAGACAGAACACGTTGCCCAAGCTGAGCTTGGATCCGAAGAACGGGATCCTGAGGTATGTAATGACGAATACTATCGCGGTCATTACCCCGATGAACACTATCCGGAAAGTCTTGTTGTCCTGCGTGTTGCTGCTCATGGCGGTCTCCTTGTATTTGAATGGATCCATGCGGGTCCGAATAAGCTCTTGAAGAAATGTTGCTGTTAGTGTAAAGTATTCTTGATTATATTAAAACTATCAGAACAGAAGATTTTTATATATCCAGATGGAGCGCATCATGAAAAAGACCCCCGAATACCTGAAAATCTACGAAAAGCTGAAGAACGACATCACGGAGGGCGTATATCCTTCCGGAAGCAAGCTCCCGTCCAAAAGGGTGGCCGCAGACCATTTCGGCGTCAGCGTCATAACTGTCCAGCACGCCTACGATCTTCTTGAAGACGAGGGTTACATGACTCCCAGGGAGCGCAGCGGATACTTCGTAACCTACGATCCATCGGACGTGTTCGGAAGCGCCGGCAGGGCTGCCGGAGGCCGCGCATCTGAGGCGGATCCTTCGGATAGTCAGGACGTTTTCGCGTCGGCTACGTCTTTCGCCCCGGATCTTGAGCCGTTCCCGTTCTCGGTATACGCAAAAGCGGTCCGCCGCATACTGTCTGAAAAGGGCGACGCCGTGCTGGTTAAGGCGCCCGGTCAGGGCTGCATGGAGCTTCGCGAGGCGCTTTCGGGCTACCTTGCAAGGAGCCGCGGCATTAAAGTCTCTCCGGACCGCATCGTCATAGGCAGCGGCGCGGAGTACCTCTACGGAATGATAGTGGACATGCTGGGGCGCTACAGAAGTTACGGAATTGAAGACCCGTCATATGGCAAGATCCTTCAGGTGTACCGTCTCAACGGCGCTCACACGGAGCTTCTGAAGCTTGGAAGGAACGGCATACGGACCTCGGAACTGGAAAAGAGCGTGGCAGGGGTGCTGCACATAACGCCTTACAGATCCTATCCCAGCGGCATCAGCGCAAACGCTTCAAAAAAGAGAGAGTACCTCAGCTACGCAAAAAACCGCGGGGCGTGGATAATAGAGGACGATTTCGAGTCTGAATACTCGCCTTCGTCCAAGCCGGAGGAGACGCTCTTTCAGATAGACGGCGGCGTGCGCGTCATATACGTGAACAGCTTCTCGATAACGATATCACCGGGCATCAGGATCGCCTACATGGTGCTCCCCAAGCTCCTTACGGAAGTATATAAAGACAGAGTCGGCTTCTGCTCGTGCAGCGTACCGACTCTGGATCAGCTCGTTCTCGCGGAACTGTTGTCCGCGGGGGATTTTGAGAGGCATATAAACCGCGTCAGGAGAAAGCTCAGACGATCTTAGCTCCCGGGCAGCGCTCAACGATGTAGTTATACACGAAGTCGTAATCCTCCTGCGCCACGTACACCTGGTTGCGCATCACTCTGCCGTAGATCTTTATAAGGTCCTTTTTGGGGACTGCTTTTATCTTGCGCACTCTTGAGAACCTGGAATACAGGGAACCGCCGCCTGCGGACAGCGACGCTGCGCCCATGGCGCTGAAGCTCCTTGCAGCGCTTCCGACGAACGCGGTCAGAAAGTCCAGCGCTTCCTGTTTGTCCGTCTTTATCTGAGTATGGTCGATGCCGTCGTTGTCCATGTCGAACAGCACGGTGTATTTCCCGTTGTTTGCCTTGGTAACTATCCAGTAGGCCGGGATGGAGATCACCATCAGTATCGCCAGCACCAGCACTCCCATCTCTATCGAGAAGAGCAGGCCCTGCCAGCCCTCGTGATTGAAAAGATGCGTTATCGCCATCAGGACTATGATTATTCCCGCGGATATCCCGAGGACCCGCCATACTTCGAACAGCAGGAAGAACGATTTCATCATCGGAAGCTCGTAGACCCAGCGGTATTTATCTCCGGCGTCCTTGAAAAGCGTAACGTCTTTGGTTTCTGCGGAGATAGCGGATTCTTTGTTTTGATCTGTCATGGCCAGGGCTCCTTTCAGCTGTTGTGTTCAGGTGCGGGAATAAGCAGAGCGTACAGCTCCAGTCTTCCGACAAGCATCAGTACCGACATAACTATAAGTGTGAAGGCGTTGAGACTGCCCATCGAGAAGGCGAAGCTGAACCCGTTTCCCGTGTTGGTGAGGGCCGCCGCGCAGAGCCCGAAGCTGCTCATGAGGTCCGGCGCGTCGAAGCTTATCAGGAAGGTCCCGGCTGCGAAGAACGCAAAGAACGTGAGCAGGAACGTGGACATCTGGGAAGCCATCTTCCTGGGCACTCTGGCTCCGTTGAGTTTGGTGGAGATGACCGCCTTGGGATGCAGTCTTACTATGAAGGACCTGGAAAGGATCCTCACTATTACGATCATTCTGGCTATCTTTATGCCGCTCGTCAGCGAGAAGCTGCTGCCGCCTATGAACGACGCGATGGTGAGAAGCGACTGCGCGAAGGAAGGCCATGCGCTTATGTCGTCAAGCGCAAAGCCGGTTGTGCTGAAGTTCGATACCGTGTGGAAGCAGCCGAGCTCTATGGATTCGCGGAAGCCGTAGGTGCCTGATATCACAAGACTTGTGCTCACCAGAACGCAGAAGAGTATCATCAGTCCCAGAAACACTGTTACTTCGTTGTTCTTCTCTATCTTGCCTGTGCGCTTTCTTACAGCGTAGTAGTACAGCGGATAGCTGATCGACGTCAGCATCATGAAAAGCATCACGACGGTCTCGGACAGACCGTTCTTAAGCACAGGTCCGGGCGACATTCCTCCGGTGGATACGGTCGAGAAAGCCATGCAGACGGAGTCCGCGAAGCCGCAGCCGGTTACGGCCAGAAGTATCAGAAGGACGGCGGTAAGCGACAGATACACGAGTATGAGCCGCCTGAACGCTGTGTTGAAGCTCCTGCCGAATCGGTAGTAGGTCTCCGCAGTCTCGCCGCCCATGGAGTCTCCGTCCGGCGAACTGAGAAGAAGCGCCAGTATCGCAAGTGTAATGCCTCCACCTATCCACTGGCTTGACGCGCGGAATATTCTGAGCCAGACGGGGAGCTGATCGGGCTTGCCGAACATGGAAAGGCCGGTCGTGCTGAAGGCGGAGACGCTGTCAAAGAACGCCTGCGCCGGGTTCTTAAGGTATCCGGTGAAATAATAGACCGCCGCGCTGATCACCGAGAGCGCAAGAAAAGCAAGCGCGGAGTATACCATGACGCGCCTTGCGCTCATTATTCTGTTGTTGCGGTCGGTGTTCTTCATTGCAGCAGCATCAGCGGTTCTCTTTCCAGAACACGCGTGTGAACATCATGTATATCGTATATAGTTCAAGTCTTCCGGCTATCATGAACATGGCCAGAAGGAATTTTATAGGATAAGAGAACAGAACAAAGTTGCAGCTTGGTCCTATGAGGTTGAATCCCGGCCCTATGTTGCTCACTGTAGCTACTACGGCGCTGAGCGAAGTCACAAGGTCGTAGCCGTCAAGACTTACGATGACTGTTCCTATGAGCATGGTCATGACGTATATGATCATGAAAGACTTCACGTTTGAAAGTGTATCTTCGTCCACGGTCTTGCCGCCAAGCTTGATGGGCCTTACGG
>JAFZRK010000140.1 GCA_017619905.1 Bacillota bacterium | reverse complement strand
TCTTGTACTTGACGCGCAGGAAGGCCTTGCGGACCAGGACAAGCGCATAGCAGGACTGGCGCATGAAGCCGGCAAAGGCATAATTGTCGTCGTCAACAAGTGGGATCTGGTCGCTAAAGAGACAAACACCATGCGCGACATGGAGCGCAAGATAAAAGGCGAGCTTCAGTTCATGAGCTACGCGCCCGTCATGTTCACATCCGCGGTAAAAGGCCAGCGGCTGCTGCCTGTCATAGACGCGGCAAGATCCGTGGCCGAGAACCGCGCAATGAGGGTGGGTACCGGCCAACTGAACAGTCTCATAGCCGATGCTGTGATGATGAACCCCACGCCTGTGGACAAGGGCAAGCGCCTTAAGATCTATTACGCTTCGCAGATAGGCATCAAGCCGCCGCTGTTCGCGTTCTCCGTAAACGACCGCGACCTTATGCATTTCTCGTACGCGCGCTATCTGGAGAACAAGATACGCGAGGGATACGGCTTTGCAGGAACGTCGATAAAATTCGTGTTCCGCAACAGATCGGAGAAAGAGCAGTAGACGCTGCGTAACAATCATCGTTCAGCGACAGACGGTCCATCGCTATGGGCCGGAAAACCATAGATGAGCAAGACTTATAACATAGTTACATTCGGATGCCAGATGAACGAGCGCGACTCGGAGACGCTCGCCGGAATGCTGGAGGAGATGGGCTACGAGTACTGCCCGCAGTTCAAGGAAGCGGACGTGTGCGTGCTCAACACCTGCTCGGTGCGGGAACACGCGGACAAGCGCTTTTTCGGCGTGCTGGGGCAGCTCAAGAATCCTCACGAAGAGAACCCCGGAAGGATCACCTGCGTCTGCGGATGCATGATGCAGCAGCAGGTCCACATAGATACGCTCAAGGCAAAGTATCCCTGGGTGGATCTGGTTTTCGGAACGCACAACATCGCTGATTTTCCAAGGCTTTTCGCCAAGGTGGCGTCGGAGCGCGAAAAGATCGTGGACATCTGGAAGGACGCCGGACCGATCGCCGAGGGGCTCCCCGCAAAGCGCGAATACCCGTTCAAGGCCTACGTAAGCATAATGCAGGGCTGCAACAATTTCTGCACCTACTGCATCGTGCCTTACACGAGGGGGCGCGAGCGGAGCAGGGCGCCGGAGCAGGTGCTGGCGGAGATACGTCAGCTGGCGGAAAGCGGCACCAAGGAGATAATGCTCCTGGGGCAGAACGTCAACTCGTACACGGGTGTCGGCGGTGGGGATCTGGATCTTCTGCAGATACGCGCAGAGTTTGGCATAGCACCCGGACAGACCGTCACGTTCCCGCAGCTGCTTCGCATGATAGACCGCATCGACGGCATCGAGCGCATACGCTTCATGACCTCGCACCCAAAGGACCTGTCGGACGATCTTATCGCGTGCTTCGCGGACCTCAAGCACCTGTGCAAACAGATACACCTGCCGGTGCAGGCCGGCTCGGACAGAGTGCTGAAGGCCATGAACCGCCACTACGACTCGGCGCATTACCTGTCGCTGATAGACAGATTGCGCGCAGCATGTCCGCAGATAGCCATATCCACGGATATTATCGTTGGATTCCCGGGCGAAACAGAAGAAGATTTTATGTCAACTATTGAACTTGTCAAACAGGTTCGGTACGATTCTGCGTTTACATTCATATATTCGGTGAGGAAAGGCACCCCGGCCGAGAAGATGGCCGAACAAGTCCCGGAGGAAACAAAGCACGAGCGCTTCGACCGTTTGTTGGACGTCATCCACGATATCCAGGAGGAAAAAGCCGCTGCAGATCAGGACAAGGTCCTGCCGGTACTGGTGGAGGGCTTCAGCAAGACAGATCCTTCCGTACTGACGGGCCGCACGGAGTCCAACAAGACGGTGGACCTGACCATCAGTCCCGAGGCCATGGATGCTTATGAGATAAAGTGTCCGGAAGAACTTTTTGGGCGTATAATACCGGTAAGGATAGTAAAAGCGCAGACCTTCAGCTTATACGGCGAAGCGGTCTGATATCGATAACAAAGGAGTAAACGATGGGTAAAGGAATGAAAGCGGGCAAGAAGCCCAAGATGAACAACCAGCAGGCGCAGATGGCTCAGTTCCAGGCGATGCAGGCCAGGTTCCAGGCGGCTCAGGAAGAGATCGAAAAGAAGGAAGCTGAGGCGGGCGCAGGCGGAGGAGCTGTTACCGTGCGCGTAAACGGCAAGCACGAGCTGGTATCCGTCAGCATAAAGCCGGAAGCATGCGATCCCGAGGATGTAGAGATGCTTCAGGACATGATAGTTGCCGCTGCCAACGAGGCCATGCGTCAGATCGACGAGATAGCCGAGAAGGAGATGGGCGCGGTCACAGGCGGCATGGGTCTTCCCGGCGGAATGTTCTGATATGAAATATTACGCTAAACCACTTAACAAACTTATCGCGGAGCTTTCCAAACTGCCCGGAATCGGCGGCAAGACCGCGCAGCGGCTGGCGTTCCACATCCTTTCGCTTACAGATGAGGAGGCCAAAGCGCTTGCGGACGCCATAACCGAGGCCAAGTCGAGCATGCACTACTGCAGCATCTGCGGCAATCTGACGGACAGCGATATATGTTCCGTCTGTTCCGACAGCGCAAGGGACCACAGCGTCATCTGCGTCGTGGAGAGCCCCCGCGACGTTTCCGCAATGGAGCGCGTGCGCGAATTCAAGGGTGTATACCACGTGCTGAACGGCGCCATCTCGCCCATGGACGGCATAGGCCCGGAGGACATCAACCTACGGTCACTTATCGTGCGCCTTCAGGAAAGCGACATCAAGGAAGTCATCCTTGCCACCAACCCCAACATAGAGGGCGAGGCAACGGCCATGTACATTGCGCGCCTCATAAAGCCCGCAGGGATAAAGGTCACACGCATAGCTCACGGCCTGCCGGTAGGCGGAGATCTTGAGTACGCCGATGAGGTCACTCTGTCCAAGGCCATGGAAGGGAGGCGCGTGCTGTGAAGAGCTGGCTTCCCGTTCCCAACCCCATAGCTTTCAAGATCTTCGGCCTTGAGATACGCTGGTACGCGATCATGCTGGTGCTCGGCATAGTAGCCGGCGTAATCGTAATGTACATCCGCGCGCCCAAGTACGGCGTGGAGCCGCGCGACCGCGTCCTGGACTTCATGCTCTGGGTGGTCCCCATAGGCACCATCGGCTGCCGCGTCTATTACGTCATCTTCCAGTGGGACCAGTACAAGGACAACTTCTGGTCCGTGTTCGAGATTTGGAAGGGCGGCATAGCCATACACGGAGGGCTGATATTCGGCATTACCACGGCCGTTCTGCTGGTGCGCCACTGGAAGCAGAGCCCCCTCAAATGGCTGGATCTTGTGGCTCCCGGGCTTGCTCTTGCACAGAGCATCGGACGCTGGGGAAATTACTTTAATTCCGAGGCGCACGGAAGGCCCACGACTCTTCCCTGGGCCATAGAAGTCGACGGCGAGTTGGTCCATCCGACCTTCCTTTACGCTGCCATCTGGGACTTTCTGCTGTTTCTGCTGCTGATATGGATCGAGAAGAGCGGGCGCCGCAAATTCGACGGTCAGCTGATAATAACCCATCTTATCGTATATTCGTTCGGACGCTTCTGGAACGAGGGGCTTCGAACCGACAATCTTATGATAGGGAACCTTCGCCAGGCGCAGGTGATAAGCGTAATAATATTCGTGTGCGGCATAGCGCTGTACATATTCTTAAGCAAAAAGGCGAAGCGCAAAGCGCAGACTGCTGCGGACATCGGCGATGCGGAAACTCTCCCGGACCGCCGCCCGGATGCCGAAGTCGATCCGGAAACGGGATCTGACTGAGTCTTTGCACGTCTTTGTCATGAAAGAATAATCTTTTATGATTACTTATGTAGGCGCAGAACAACTGCGTCTTTTTTTAATGAGTATTAACTGAAATAGCATCTTTATTTGCTTGAATTTATATTTTTCCGATATATAATTAAGGCAAGCAGAATTCGTATGCTTTTTTTGTTCTGCGGATCGTTCCGCAGTTCAGGAAAGCATCCACATGTCATTTACAGTTATTCGTTTTTTCGCTTATTAATCGAAAAGAGGTAGAAAATGAAGAAAAGCAGGTTTTTGGCTTTATTGCTGACCCTGATGATGGTGATCAGTCTTATCCCTGCCCAGGCCTTCGCCGCGGACGGGGAAAGCGGTCGTTTCCATTATTACAAGGATCTGGGATCAGTTAAAGTCACGATCGACGACCCCAACGGAGCTCTTCCGGAGGGAACGG
>JAFZRK010000001.1 GCA_017619905.1 Bacillota bacterium | reverse complement strand
ATATCAGCGACGTCATGCGCCAGAAGAACATCCCCGTCGAAAAACTCCATCTCCGCGCCGGCATTTTCGGCGCAGAGCCCTGGACCGAGGAGATGCGCCGCGAGATCCAGAACTCGCTTGGAATAAAGGCATACGACATCTACGGACTTACGGAAACGTCCGGTCCGGGAGTCGCGTTCGAATGCTCCGAGCAGCGCGGAATGCACATCAACGAGGACCACTTCTACGCGGAGATAATAGACCCGGAGACCGGCGAGGTGCTTCCGGAGGGCTCCGAGGGCGAGCTGGTGTTCACGTCGCTGGACAAGGAGGCCTTCCCGCTGCTGCGGTATCGCACCAGAGACCTGTGCGTGCTTACCCGCGAAAAGTGCTCTTGCGGCAGGACTTTCATCCGCATGGCCAAGCCCAAGGGACGCAGCGACGACATGCTGATAATCCGCGGAGTCAACGTGTTCCCGTCGCAGATAGAGACCGTTCTTCGGCAGGAGGGATACGCGCCCAACTACCGCATAGAGGTGGACCGCGTGAACAACACGGACACTCTGGACGTCTACGTGGAGCTGACGGCGGACCGTTTCGCTGATACCGTCAGCGAGATCGACAGGATGGAGAGGTCGCTTGCCGGCGCAATGACGAACATCCTGGGCATACACCCGGTGATCCATCTGGTGGCGCCCAAGTCCATCCAGCGCAGCGAGGGCAAGGCGGTGCGCGTAATAGACAGAAGAAAACTTCACGATTAAGGAGGCAGAAAGATGGCTATTCAGCAGCTTACGATCTTCGTAGAGAACAGAAAAGGCAAACTTGTTGAAATTACAAGGATGCTGGCCGAGAACGGCATCAACATGAGGGCTCTTTCCATCGCGGATACGAGGGACTTCGGCATCCTGCGCCTCATCGTGGACGACACCGAAAAGGCGCTGGTGGTGCTTGCCGAGAACGGCGTAATGGTAAAGATAACGGACGTGGTGGCCGCGGAGCTTCCGCACAAGCCGGGCTCGCTCAACGCCACTCTTACGGTGCTTGCGGACGCGGGCGTCAACGTGGAATACCTCTACGCGTTCCTGTCTTCCAAGGGGCAGGGCGCCTACGTGGTACTCCGCGTGGCCGACAACGAGGCAGCCGAGAGAGTCCTTAACGAAGCAGGTTACAGGACCCTTACCATGGACGACGAACTGGAATTCTGATGTATTTCGCTTCCGCGGGCTTCGCGGTCCGCGGAGGCGTTCCGGAGCACGGTCCAAAGCATTATTTTGTTGTTGACAAACACTGCCTTTTAGATTAAAATCTTGAATGTTCTGTTGGTGAAGGTCAGAGCTTACTGCTCCTCCCATCGTCGCGCCGGGGTGTAGCGCAGCTTGGTAGCGCATCTGCTTTGGGAGCAGAGGGCCGCACGTTCAAATCGTGTCACCCCGACCATTGCCGCAGAGAGTGGGGCCCTTAGCTCAGTTGGTCAGAGCATCCGGCTCATAACCGGCAGGTCCCGGGTTCAAGTCCCTGAGGGCCCACCACATAAGCCCAGTTAGCTCAGTTGGTAGAGCAGTAGACTGAAAATTTACGTGTCCTTGGTTCAATTCCGAGACTGGGCACCAAAAAGTCCGATGCATCTTGCACCGGACTTTTTATTTTCATTTCTATCTGACAAAAAAATAGCAATATGCCGGCCGAGGTGGTAAAATATATAAAAGAGCTCTTAAGGAAAGGAGATCACCATAATGAAATATCCGCATCTGTTTTCCCCGATAAAGGTCGGGAACGTCGTTTTCAGGAACCGCATCTTTGAGACCCCCCTGAGCGGGTTCATAGTCCGCAGCGACCATACCGTAGGTGAGAACGCCGCGGAATTCTATGCCAGAAGGGCGAAGGGCGGCGCTGCCTCTGTCTGTGTCGGTGAATGCCATGTGGACATCCCAAGAGGGACGAGGGGCGGGCTCCACCTGGACATGTTCGACCAGGCTTCCCTGATCGATCTGGCAAGTATCGCGGATAAGATCAAAAGACATGGCGCGGTGGCAGCCCTGGAGCTGGTACACTACGGCCGCTATGCCACTTCCGGTCTTGGACCGTCGGACGGTATCGCCAGCGGAAGGCAGATCCGGGCTTATACTCCCGAGGAGATCGAAGAGATCCTGGATGCTTTCGCCAGAGCGGCTCTTAATGCAAAGTCCAAGGGCTTCGACATGGTGACCATCCACGGCGCCCACGGATGGCTGCCGCAGCAGTTCTTCAGTGAATATACCAACTCCCGCACGGATGAATGGGGCGGAAGCGCGGAGAACCGCGCGCGCTTTGCCGTGGAGATCTGCGACAGGATACACGCGCTGTGCGGACGCAGATTCCCCATTGAGTTCAGGATCAGCGGCACCGAGCTCAGCCAGGGCTACGGCATGGAGGGCGGCATAGAATACGCCAAGGCGCTGGACGGACACGCGGACATAATACACGTATCGGCGGGCGTTCACGGAGACCTTTCCAATGACGAGTGGCTGCTCGGCTCCCCGGGCATCTTCGACGAGGACAGTCCGCTGCTCAAATACGCTGCAGCGATCAAGAAAGAGATGAAGCACTCCCTGGTCGGCACCGTAGGCGGTGTCGCGGACCCCGCGCTGATGGAAGAGTACATCGCCTCCGGCAAGGTCGATTTCATCAACTGCGGCAGGGCTCTGATGTGCGATCCGGACCTTCCGAACAAGGCAAGAGAGGGACGGGACGAGGATATCCGCGTCTGCATGAGATGCATGGGCTGCTGGTCGAATCTGATGCAGATGAACAGGATAGTCTGCGCCATCAATCCCGAGACAGGCAGGGAAGTGGAATTCTCCCGTCCAATGGAGGCAAAGACAAAGAAGAGCGTCGCTGTCGCAGGCGGCGGCATCGCAGGCATCCAGGCCGCGATCACGGCGGCTCAGTGCGGCCACTCCGTTACTCTGTACGAGAAGAACAGCTTCCTCGGCGGAGGCATACACTGCGAGGAGAATGTGCCCTTCAAGAAACGCTTCCGCAGATATCTTGATCTGCAGATCCGCACCCTGGAAAAAGAAGGCGTGAAGGTGCTGCTCGGTACCGAAGCCACGCCGGAGCTCTTCAAAGAGACTAAGCCGGATGTGATACTTGCCTGCGTAGGCACGAAGCCGCTCATCCCGCCCATCCCGGGCATAGATGGAAAGAATGTCGTCACGGGCCAGTATGCCTTTGAGAACCCGGACAAGCTGGGCAAAAAGGTAGCCATCATCGGCGGAGGCCTTGTCGGCTGCGAGCTGTCCATCTATCTGGATATGCTGGGCATCAAGACCGAAGTGATCGAGATGACGGATAAGATCAACGCCGCCGGCATGATGTTCCAGGGCAAGATAGTTGCCAGAGAGCTGCGCGCGAGGAACATGGAGGTCAAGTTCAACTCAGTGGCGAAAAAGATAACCGAAGATGGACTGTATTACGAGAACGGCGGAGAGGAGAAGTTCATCGAGGCGGATACAGTCATAGTGGCTGCGGGCCAGAGACCGCTGACAGACGCGGCTCTCGCTTTCGCGGACTGCGCTCCGCAGTTCCATATGATAGGGGACTGCGCCGGCGGAGGAAACATAATAACCGCGGTAAAGAACGCATATACGATAGCCAGAGATCTTTAAAACAACGGCCCGGATCTGTTGAGGATCCGGGCCTTCTTTTTTTATGTTCCGATGCGTCGGGCCGTTTATTCCGCGAGCCTTATCGTCTCTATCACCACGTTCTTTACGGGCACGTCCTGCATGTAGAAGCCGCGGTTTCCTGTGCGTGTGACGGCGATATCGTCCAGAACGTCGAAGCCGTCCGTGAGCTTTCCGAACGCCGCGTAATTCCCGTCAAGGTGCGGCGCGTCTCTGTGCATCACGAAGAACTGCGAGGAGGCGGAATCCGGCACGTTGGTCCTTGCCATGGAGAGGACGCCTCTCGTGTGCTTGAGCTCGTTCTCAAATCCGTTGCTCTTGAATTCGCCCCTGATGCTGTCCGCGTCTTTCTCGCGGAAGTTCTCGTCGTAGCCGCCGCCCTGGATCATGAATCCGGGTATCACTCTGTGGAAGATCAGGCCGTCGAAGAATTTTTCCTCTATGAGCTTGAGGAAGTTCGCGACCGTGACAGGTGCCGTCTCAGGATACAGCTCGGCCTTCATCGTGCCGAAGTCTTTTACTATGATCTCGATCTTTGGGTTGTCCATTGTATTTCTCCTTTTTCGTCATGCCCGGCTGTGCCGGCAGAGGTATTATATCAAAACCGGGATATGTTTTCAAACTCGGAAGCCCTGGTATGTACCGCGCTTTTTGAACTCTTTCTGTATTGCGTTGAGCACCTCGTGCTTGTTCCTCGTCCACTCCGGCGCGATGAGCTTTTCCTGCGGAGCGTCGCCTGTGAGCCGGTGGACGGTGATATCCTGAGGCATCATCTCCAGAATGTCGCAGACCGATGAAACGTACTCGTCCATGGTAAGGAGAGGGAAGGGGGCTGCCTCGTACGAGGCGCCCATGACTGTATCTTTCATGAGGTGCAGCATGTGTATCTTTATCCCGAACGGAAGAAGGCCCGCGGTAAGCTCCGCGCTTCTTCTGAACTGCTCTTT
>JAFZRK010000139.1 GCA_017619905.1 Bacillota bacterium | reverse complement strand
GAACTCCAGTTCCACCGGAGTTGCCCTTCCGAACATGTCGACCTTGGCCCTGAGGGTCTGCTTCTCGGGGTGGACGTCCTCCACTACGCCGGTGAAGCCCTTGAAGGGGCCGGATATGATCCTGATGGCATCGCCCACGTTTATGTTGAGGACGATGACGGTCTTCTCTATGCCCAGACGCCTTACCTCTTCGTCCGTAAGAGGAATCGGCTCAGAACCTTCGCCCACGAAGCCCGTAACGCCCTGAGTGTTGCGCACCAGGTACCAGGATTCGTTGGTTACGATCATCTTTACTATTACGTATCCCGGGAAGATCTTGCGGGTCTTGACGGTGCGGCCGGTCTCGGTGACCTCCACACGGTCCTCCGTGGGAACTATGACGCTCAGGACCAGGTCCTGCATGCCTCTGTTCTCAACGAGTTTCTCCAGGTTGACCTTGACCTTGTTCTCGTGCCCGGAATAAGTATGTACGACGTACCACTTCGGCTCCTTGCTCCTCCTAAGGAAGCCCGCGGGGATCTCATCCCTTTCGCTGGCTATGGAATCGGCGGGGACTGCCTCGGAATTCGTTATCTTTTCCTTCTCGAGGATCTTTTCGTCAGCCATATCCGTCTCCTGTTATACGATGAGTCCCAGCAGCGCGAGGAAGACCTCGTCGAGCAGCCAGAACAGGATCGCGAACGCTGCGCAGACGACGATAACTACGAGAGTATATTTGTAGGTCTCCTTCTTCGTCGGCCAGGCGACCTTCTTCATCTCGCTGAAGACGCCCTTGAAGTAGTCTCTTGTCTTAGCGAAAAAGCCCTTTTTTGCAACAGTTTCTGCCATTGTAAAAGCTTCCTTTCGTTATCCTTACTTGGTTTCCTTGTGGAGAGTCTCCTTCTTGCAGAACTTGCAGTACTTCATAAGTTCGATGCGGTCCGGATCGTTCCTCTTGTTCTTGGTGGTGTTGTAGTTCCTCTGTTTGCACTCAGTGCAGGCGAGCATCACTCTGACTCTGGCGCCAGTCTGTTTAGCCATTTTTTACCTCCGTTATCTGATGCGAATACCTCGCTTTTTGGCGACATTCAAAATACACAATGCCACTTCTAGGCATAGTGCGACTGAATAAATATAGCACAGGGATTTGTTGAAAGTCAAACGATTTTTTAAGTTTTTTCAGCACTTTTTACGGCTTTTTTTCCCGCCGCCGCGCGCACCACCATATATAGCGGTCGGCCGTGGTCCGAAGCCCTAAAAACGGCTGAAAAATAAAGATCCGGCAGCCGGAAAACAGGCGCCGGAGAGCCGGAAAAGCTCAAAAAACTACTTGCAGAAGCCCTGGAGGAGCGTAGGCATCACCTGGCCTGCGTAACTGCAGAGCGAATAATCTCCGCTGCAGATGCACCAGTCGTAGAGCAGCGCGCGCTCCAGCACGGCGTAGGCCTTTATGATGTCGTTAGCCGAAAGCTCGTCCCGGAACACGCCCTTGTCCTTACCTTCTATGGCTATCTTTCTGAGCAGTTTGTAATAGGTGCGGTTGGTGTCAAGAAGACTCCTGTCGGACTTGGATACCAGCTGCGAGGACAGCAGCCGACCCAGAAGATCCAGGGACACGGTGTTCTCTATCATGTAGAACAGCTCGTGGTTGAGGAACAGCAGCTTCTCCACCGGGCTCTGATCCCCGGTGAGCAGCGGCTCCAGCTCTGTGTACTTCTCGTCAAAGAGTATGGACAGGGTGTTGAGCAGCCCCTCCTTGCCGCTGAAGTAGTGGTAGAAGGAGCCCTTGGACGTATTGGAGGCCTCCACTATGTCGTCTATGGTGGTGTTCTCGTAGCCCTGCCTGTAGAAGAGCTCCCAGGCGGCGGACACTATGCTGTTCTTGGTGTTTCCCGTCTTTTTCATCTGCTTAACTGCCGTTCTGAGGGCAATGCCTGCTCCGAAACTGCCGCGGCTCATCCCTCGCGGAAGCCGCTTCCTATTATCTCCGAACTGGTGGTGATTATCGTGAACGCCTGCGGGTCTATGCGCTTAATGTGTTTCTGGAGGCGTATCGCTTCTCTTCTTCTGCACACGGTGTGGAGCATGGCCTTCTCGTTGTGGGTGTAGACGCCCTCGCCTTTAACCAGCGTTGCGCCGTGGTCCATCTCCGTAAGGATGAAATCCGTTATCTCCTGCGGTTTGTCCGTAATGATGACGAAGTACTTGCAGCTGGAAAAGCTCTCCAGCGCAATATCTATGAGGAAAGTCATGCAGAACAGACCCAGCACGGAGTAGAGTCCCGTCTTAATGCCGTACGCGAAGAACGACGCCGCGCTTATGAGTATGTCCACCAGGAGCATGGCCTTGCCTACGTCCATGGACGTGTGCTTCTTAAGGATCAGCGCCAGTATGTCCGTGCCGCCGGAGGAACCGTCGGCGTAGAAGATCATGGCCTGGCCTATGCCGGTGAAGATTATGGCCCATACCAGCTCCAGCAGCGGCTGGTCCGTGAGCGGCTTCTCCATGGACAGTATTATCTCCAGCAGGTCCACGATGCCGGAATACAGCAGCGTGCAGTATATGGTCTTGATGCCCATGCTCTTGCCCAGGACTATGAAGCCCAGGATGAGGAGCAGAATGTTGAGGCCCGTGACCCATATGCCCATGCTGGCAGTGGTGTATTTGCCGAGGATTATTCCAAGGCCGCCCACGCCGCCCGTCACGAAGCCGTTGGGCGATTTGAAAAAGTAAAGACTCAGCGCCATAAGTATGGAGCCGACTGTCATCATGACAAAGTTCTTTAACGCGTTCTTTTTATTGATGTTCATTACCGGTATCGACCTTCCGCGGCTGAAAAGCCCGGCACATTATAACCGATGCGCCGCGGGCTTGCAACAACCATCTCAGATGATTATCTCCGCCCTGCTTCCGCCGCTGGGCTGTTTCGTTACGACTATCTGCCTGTCTATCCTGTTCTTAAGATCCGCGACGTGAGATATGATGCCGACGAGCCGGTCGCCTTCGGCCAGACCGGAAAGCGCCTTCATCGCCTGATTCAGCGATTCCTCGTCCAGAGAACCGAAGCCCTCGTCCACGAACATGGTGTCCAGCTTTATGCCTCCGGCGGAGGACTGGATCTCGTCCGAAAGCCCCAGCGCCAGCGACAGCGAGGCCTTGAAGGACTCTCCGCCTGACAGGGTCTTTACGCTGCGCTCGGTACCGTTGTAATGATCTATGACGTCCAGATCCAGGCCGCTCTGGCTCTGTTTGTTCTCGGCCTCTATGCGGCGTTTCAGCTCGTACTGGCCGCCGGACATCACCATCAGACGGGTGTTTGCCCGCGCTATTATGCGGTCGAAGAACGTCATCTGGATGTAAGTCTCCAGCATGACTCTTTCCTTGCCGGTGATATTGCCGTTAGCGGTCTCGGACAGGGCCTTCACCAGACGGTAGCGCTGCTCCAGCGCGTCCAGATCGCCGGACCTGGCAACTATGTTCTTAAGCGCTGTCCTGTTCGTGTTGAGCCGGGAATTGATCTCCTTGGCCCTGGCGTCCGCCGCTGCCATGGCGGCCGTAAGATCCGCTTTCTTCTGCCTTACGGCGTCCCCGTCGATATCGAGTTTTTCGGCGAGCTGTTCCTGCAGGCCTTTGATCGCGGCGCCGAGCGAGGCGATCTTCTTGTCAGAAGCGTTGTACCCGTCCTGCGCGGTCTTGATGCTTTCCCGGATGCTGCCGGCAAGCGAGCCGAGTTCGCCGGCCGCGGCCTGCGCATCCTGCTTGCTGCCGAACTTAAGGCCGCTTCTTTCCGCCTGCGCCTGGGATGTCTTCGACTTGATCTCCGCATCCAGCGCCGCGGCGGCTTTTGCCATTTCCTCAAGACCTGCCTGATCCGCTTTCAGAGCGGTCTCTTTTGCGGGTATTTCTTTCTCCAGCGCGGCCTTTCTGGATATCTTCCTGTCCTCCGCGCTTATCGCGGCGTCCAGTTCCGCAAGCTCCTCGCCGATCCGGACCAGATCGCTTCTGAGTTTTTCAGCAGCTTCGTCCGGGCCGCATCCGAGGCCCAGTCCCTCTATCTGCTTTATTATGCTCTGCTCGAGAGCGGACAGCTCCGTCCTGAGCTTTGCGCAGGCCTCGCTCTTCTGCTGCGCGTGCTTCTGCGCGGCCTCGGCGGCTGCCTTTGCTTTTTTCAGCTGTTCTTCCGTGGGAGCGGCAGTGGACTTTTCCGCGAGATGGGGATGTTCCAGAGATCCGCAGACCGGGCAGGGACTGCCCTCCTCCAGCGTTTCCGCCATGATGCCGGCCTGTTCGTCCAGGAACGCGCGGTTCTTCGCCTCGTAGTCCGCCGCGGACTTAGAGGCGGCGTCCGACGCTTCCGAGTACTCCGCCTGAAGCGTCTTAAGATCCGCGGACTTACCGGCGCGGACGCCGAGATCCGACAGCAGGT
>JAFZRK010000138.1 GCA_017619905.1 Bacillota bacterium | reverse complement strand
GTGCGACGCGCGCTGGATGTTGCGCTGCGGCAGTATGGCCCGCTTGAATCCCATGCGCGCCGCTTCTTTTATGAGCTTTTCCGCGGACTGGACCGGACGGAGATCTCCTGTAAGACCGATCTCCCCGATAACGAGAGTGTCCGGCGGTATCTTTACGTTCCGCTCGTCGGACCAGATGGCGACCGCCGCGGCCAGATCAGTGCCCGTGCCTTCCGGTTTTAGGCCTCCGACCACGTTCACGTACACGTCGCGATTTATCAGGGAAACGCCTGCCTTGCGCTCCAGGACGGCTATTATCATGCCCAGACGCTGGTTTTCTATGCCTATGGCGGTGCGCCTCGGGAAGCCCGCGCTGCACGGCGCCGTAAGCGCCTGGATCTCAACGAGCAGCGGTCTTGTGCCTTCGCAGACCGCGGTCGCGACTGCTCCCTCCGCGCTGTCCGCGAGCCCTTCCAGGAAGGTGCCGGAGAGGTTCTCCACGCACACGAGGCCTTCCTCCCTCATCTCGAAGGCGCCTATCTCCGACGTGGTGCCGAAGCGGTTCTTGACTGCCCGCAGAATGCGCAGGTCCTGGGTGCGCTCGCCGTAGAACTGCAGCACCGCGTCCACCATGTGCTCCACGATGCGAGGCCCGGCAAGCTCACCGCTCTTGGTAACGTGAGCCACCACGAACACGGGTATGTTCATGCCCTTGCCTATGTTCATCAGCAGATTGCCGCACTGGCGCACCTGCGAAACGCTTCCGGGGGCGGAGTCCAGATCGTCCGTGTACATGGTCTGGATGGAGTCTATCACCAGGAACACCGGCTGCACTTCCTCCACCGCCGCCAGAATCTCGTCCATGTTGGTCTGCGACAGCAGCATCAAGTGGCTCAGATCGCCCTTGCACACCCTGTCCGCGCGCATCTTTATCTGCTCTTCCGACTCTTCACCGGAGACGTAGAGCACTGTGCCGTACTTCTGCGCTATGTTTGCGGCCGCCTGGATTATTATCGTGGATTTGCCTATGCCCGGCTCGCCGGAGATAAGGGCCAGACTGCCCTGAACGAGCCCTCCGCCCAGCACTCTGTTGAGCTCCGGGATGCCCGTGTCCATGCGGCTGGTCTGCCCGGAGATGACCTTGTCTATGGGTACCGGTCTGCTGCGCTTTCCGCTCTGCGCGGGGCCGGTGCGCCTTCTGCTGTCGCCTTCTTTGGGCTCCGTCAGCTTCTCCTCCACGAAGGAGTTCCAGGAGCCGCACGCGCTGCACTGCCCCATCCACCGCGGGCTCTCAAAGCCGCAGTTCTGGCACACGAATACTGTTTTGTCTTTCTTATTTGCCATGGTTTGTCCTTGTTTCCTTCAAAAATAGTTTATTTCAAAACGATGCGATTATCAATAAAAAAGTGCTGCGCTTTATTGACCGGTAAGGACTGATTATGATATAGTCAATACGCAAAGGAGACCGTGTAAACGGAACCCCCCTTGAGAGTTAAAACTTCCGTTTTCCTTGCTCAGGTGTGGACGGAAGTTTTTTCATCATCATTTTCGTTTGATGAGGGCGACTATACTGATTATACCATTTTCGTTTGGTAAAAACGGTACAGACATTTGATGGATCAAACCATGGATACTGTAATCATTACCTGCAAAACGCTGGAAGAAGAGCTGACGCTCGCCATGAAGAACACCGGGCTGGAATACCCGGCGGAATACATAGAATCCGGACTTCACGAAAGGCCGAAAAAGCTTGCGGAAGCAGTGGAGGAACGCTTCGCTGAAGTGACTGCGGACCGCGTGCTGCTTTGCATAGGCCAGTGCGGAAACTCGCTGATAGGCCTGTCCGCGGGGCATTTCGAGCTTATAATGCCCAAGGTGGACGACTGCCTGTCGCTGCTGATCGGCTCCACCCGCAAAAAAGCCGCGCTGTCCATGGAAGACCGCGCGTTCTTCCTTACAAAGGGCTGGCTGAAAGGCGAAAGTACCATCATGAGCCAGTACCAGCGCTCCGTGGATAAGTACGGCGAGGACATCGCCCTGTCGATAATGGAGAGCATGTACGCGCACTACAAGACCGTGGGGCTGATCGACACCGGCACATCTCCCATAGACGAGCTCTGGGACAGCACGGAGGAGATAGCGGATCTTCTGGGCTTTGAGCGCAGAGTATACAAAGGGACCATCGGCTTCATTGAGCAGCTGCTGACGGGACCGTGGGACGACGGCAGGTTCATAGTGAAGCAGCCGCACGAGATCATAACGGCCGAGGATTATCAGGGCATGTGATCAAGGGCTGTTTTGTATTTTGTTTATTTGCGGCGCATATGCTGTGATCAAAGGACTGTTTGGGATCCCGGTACTTAGCGATTGGCAAGCATTCTGCGCAGACAGAGCTTAGTACCGCTGGTGGGTTCCCAACCAAGCGGGAGCGTGTCCTTGAGAACAGCATATGCGCCGCAAAAAACTCAAATATCAAAAGACCGGAACCATTGCGGCTCCGGCCTTTTTGTGTTTCGTTGATAGGTCTGCGGGATTACTTCTCTTCCTGCTCGGCCTTGTGAGCAGCGATGACCTTCTCGGCAACGTTGCCGGGGAGCTCGCTGTAGCGCTCGAAGTACATGGTGAAGCTTCCGCGCGCCTGAGTCATGGCTCTGAGGACTATGGCGTAGTCCGCAAGTTCCGCCTGCGGAGCTTCCGCCATAAGCTTCTGAAGTCCGCCGTGCTGCGGCTCCATGCCCAGGATGCTGCCGCGGCGCTTGTTCATGTCGCCCATTACGTCTCCGGTGTACTCGTCCGGAACGATGATGTCAACGTGCATTATCGGCTCAAGCAGGCAGGGCTTCGCTTCCTGGATACCCTTCTTGAACGCGATGGACGCGGCCGTCTTGAAGGACATTTCGTCGGAGTCTACGGAGTGGTAGGAACCGTAGTACAGGGTGGCCTTTATGTTCTGGCACTTGCATCCTGCAAGCGGACCCTTCTCCATGCACTCGCGCAGTCCCTTCTCGACTGCCGGTATGAACTGCTTGGGTACGCATCCGCCGACCGTCTCGTCCGCGAACTCGAACTCTTCCGCGGAGGGAGCGAACTTGATGTAAACGTCGCCGTACTGTCCGGAACCGCCGGTCTGCTTCTTGTGCTTGCCCTGTACGTCGGAGGTGCCCTTTATGGTCTCTCTGTAAGCTACCTTGAGAGGAACGGTCTCAACAGCAACGCCGTACCTGTCCTTGAGCTTGGCAAGGAGTATGCCCTGCTGGATCTCGCCCTGGGTGCCCAGGAGAGACTGTCTGGTCTCGGAGTTTCTCTCGAAGCTGAAGGACGGATCTTCTTCCTTGAGCTTGGTGATGCCTGCGGCTACCTTTGCGTCGTCGCCCTTGGCCTTGGACTCGATGGCTATGAACAGAGTCGGCTGCGGGAACTCTATGGCGGGGAAGCTTACCTGATTGGCCTTTTCGCAGAGGGTGTCGCCGGTCTGGGTGTACTGGAGCTTAGCGAACGCAACTATGTCTCCGGGGAGGACCTGGGGAGCTTCGCCCTGGGTCTTTCCGCGCAGGAAGAACATGGAACCGAGCTTCTCTTCCTTCTCGGCTCTTGCGTTATAAACGACCTGAGCGGGGACCAGCTTGCCGCGGATGAGCTTGGCAAGGGAGATCTTTCCGAGGAACGGATCCGCGATGGTCTTGAACACGTAAGCGGCGACGGGGCCGTCTCCGTAAGCGATCTCTTCGCCGTCGACGGTCTTTACGGTACCGGAGGGAGCCGATACGTACTTGATGCATGCGTCCAGCACTTCCTTTAC
>JAFZRK010000137.1 GCA_017619905.1 Bacillota bacterium | reverse complement strand
GCTGCGCCTCCTGCTCGGGAGCCTTTTCTTCAGCAGCTTCTTCCGCCTCAGTCTCCGGCTCTTCCGGGGTTTCCGTTTCCGGAACGTCCTCTTCCTTTATCTCTTCGTTTTTTACTTCTTCATTATTTGTCATTGTATTCTGCCTCCGCAGGCTCTGTTTCCTGCGTCTCCTCCGGAGCCGGTATCTCGAAAGTCTGGCTCAGGTTGTCTGTTATGTATTTGATGACGGAAGTTACTTCGCCGTATTTCATGCGCTTGGGACCTATTACGCCAAGCCGGCCGATCAGCTTTCCATTGACCTTGTAGTCCGCTGTTACCAGCGCAAAGTCCTTGAGGTCTTCGGAGTTCTCGTCGCCTATCGTTATCGCCAGGCCCTGATCCCTGTTGACCAGAACGTTGGTGAACTGTTCCTTGTTGGTGACCGCCTCCAGGAAGTTCCTGGCCTTGGATACGTCACTGTACTCAGGCAGACGGAAGATGTTGCTGTAGCCGTCCATGTAGAGGTCCACGTTCAGCATCTTCTCCAGCGTCTTCATGAAGCTGGGGACCACGCTGCCTGCAAGCCCCGCCAGTGCCTGCATGTCGCTTTCGAACATGGACGTGATGTTCTCGGTAAGCACCGCGCTGACCGCCTTGCCCTTGAAGTTGTGAGTCATTACCTTGCTCATGAGAGTAAGGTTCTCTTCCGTGTAAGGGCTGTTCATGCGGATGGCTGAGTTGGTGACCTTGCCGTCTTCGCAGACTATCATCAGGACCACCGAGCTCTCGTCCACCGGCAGGAAGTTTATGTAGCTTATCTTGCTCTCGCTGCGGTTGGGCGTTATCGCGAAGCTTACCAGGTTGGTCATCTCCGACAGCAGCTGCGCAGCGTGTTCCACGGTCTGATCCAGCTCGTCCGCGTCCTTGTGCAGACGCTCCGAGATCTCCTGCTTGTTGACCTCAGGCAGATCGCTGCCCTGCATGAGCCGGTCCACGTACAGACGGTACGCCTTGTCCGACGGCACCCTGCCCGCGGACGTGTGCGGATGGGTAAGGTAGCCCATCTCCTCCAGGTCCGACATCTCGTTTCTGATGGTCGCCGGACTCAGATCGATGTCCGGACGCTTTGACAAGGTCCGGCTTCCTATAGGCTCAGACGTGGATATGAAATCCGACACGATCGCCTGCAGGATCTTAAGTTTTCTTTCGTTGAGATCCATTGTTTCGCTCCTTTGTTAGCACTCTGAGCGAAAGAGTGCTAACATCTGGCTATAATATAATCCCCTGCCGGCATTTTGTCAACAGGGGAATTGTGAATAATAGGTGTAGTTTTACGGCAGTTACGGCCTGTCCATGAAGCGTTTCCGAAGACTTGTATCCGCGCCTGTTTTACTGGGCAGTCTGGCCGTAGATGAACTCCTGGAGCGCTTCGCTGTTCTTCTGAAGATCGGGAAGGACGACCGATCTCGTACCGTCTATCATGGCGTATTTCCAGGCGCCGTCGAGCGGTATGCGCAGCGTATCTCCGATCTTATAGTTTCCTCCGCCGACCTGGGTGACATAGCTGATGATGGTACCTTTGCTCATGTCTGTTGCGAAGCACGGCAGGACTTTATCGGCAAGCGCCAGAAGTTCCGATACCGACAGCTTCCTGATCTTGTTGAACGCAGCAATGATCACCTTGCGCTGGCGTTCGGTGCGTTCGAAATCGCCCTGGCCGACCTTGCGTATCCTTGAGTAGGACAGCAGCTGTTCCGGGGTGAGAACATTGACGCCTTCCTTAAGATTCCAGTCTGGATTGCCTACTTCCGAGTCGGAATTCAGGTAGTCCGCTTCCTTTTTAGTAAGCGTGATCTCGAGGTCCCCTACCGAAGACATGGCCGCAACGAACGATTCGAAATTGACCAGGACGTTTCCGTCGATCTTTATGCCGAAGTTCTTTTCTATCGTCTCGTCCAGAAGCGAGACACCGCCGAATGCATGCGCGGCGTTGAGCCGGTTCTTGCTGTATCCGGGGATGGATACGTAAGTGTCCCTCATGAGCGAGGCAAGCTTTATCTCCTTGGTCTTGCTGTTGATGCTGCAGATGATCATGGTGTCGGATCTTGTGCCCTTTTCCGTAACGGTCCTGCCGTCCGTGCCGATCAGCAGGATGTTTTTCACATCGTCAGCAGTGAAGGTCTTTATATTATCGTCATTAAGATCTACATCGTTGGCGTTTATGGACTCTCCGCCGTTGTTCTCGCCCTCCTCGAAGGTCGCCTCGTTCGGATCTATGCGGTTTTCGTTACCTATTCTATTGATAAGACTAAGCTTGCCCGAAATAATGAGCCACCCTGCCAGACCAACGATCACTATGACCGCGGCAAGACTGAGCGCTATCTTTGCAGTTATGGATCTTTTCTTTTTTTCTTTACTCATGAATGATTCCCCAAACTTTTCCCCTTTTGGAACAAGTTGAATCATTATACAATTGCAAAATGAACTTGTCTACACCCTGCCGGTGTTTTTTATGTGAAAGAACAGGCGGGCGCGCAAGGTATCAGTCGAATAATCTGCTTGTTTCTTTTTGTTTGCGGATAGACCTCAGCGCGTTGACGCGCCTGATGATATACATCGTCAGAAACGCCGGAAAACTGCTCCGCCTTGCGATCGTCAGCGTTATCCTGTCCTTTGTCCTTAACGAATTCCGGTCGGAGCCATCCAGAACATGCGCAGAAAAGCCGCAGACCTCCTTATACAGGTCATTATACGGCTTCCTTTCCTTCTTCCGCAGACGGACGGACTTCTCCCAGATATTGCCGGCGGCATACGCGCAGTTCCAGATAAGGTACTTCCTGTACCCGGGCACAAGATCGTAAAGCGCGTTCATCTGCTCGTATACAGCGTCCCAGTTGTCCGCCCATTTTTTGAGGCCGCGGTCATGGACCGAACTGGTCTTTCTCTGCCGGTAATGATATAAAAGATCCGGAATATATGATATGGTCCAGCCGCCGGTGATTATTGCCGTGCTGATGCTTATGTCTTCGTAGATCCTTCCGACAGGGAACCTTATCCCGCTGTCGAACACTTCTCTGCGGTAGATCCGCTCCCACACTACGTTTCCCAGCATCCTGCCAGTGAAATAGCCCTCCGCGATCTCGTTCAGAGTCCTTAGTACTGCGGGAGAATCGCTTCGGTCAAACGTTGTATAAGAACCGACATAGTCGATCGACCTGGAACACGCGGCAATAGGCGTGCCTCCGAAGATCGCTGCATTCAGCAGCTTCTCAAACATATCCGGCTCTATCCAGTCGTCGCTGTCCACGAATCCCACCCATTGGCCGGAGATCCTGTCCAGAGCGTAATTCCTGGCTGCTGATATGCCCTGATTGGCGGTGTGGAAGACGCGTATCCGGCTGTCCTTCTGAGCGTATTCATCGCAGATCTCCCCGGAACTGTCTGTGGAACCGTCGTCAATCAGTATGATATCCAAAAAAGAATACGTCTGCGCAAGTATGCTGTCTAAACACTCGCGCAGATATTTCTGGACATTGTATACGGGAACGATTATCGAAATCGTATCGCTGGCCATCATCCTTCTCCTGACTGCTTTTTCCTGTAAAACTGTGCGGTCTTCATTCTTTGCGGCTGTTTATCCCCGGCCACTTCTGATCCTTTTCGGAAATGTTGAGAGGAACTCCGTCCACGGTGTAACCGTCTGCTTTCGCGTTTCCGCGATACTTCCCCTCCAGCTTGGGCCACTCTATGCCGATACCGGGATCGTTCCATGCCAGACCGCCTTCGTCGTTCGCGTGATAGAAGTCATCGCACTTGTAGCAGAACTCAGCGGTATCCGAGAGGACCAGGAAACCGTGAGCGAATCCGCGCGGAATAAGGAACTGCTTCTTGTTCTCTTCCGAAAGCAGTTCTCCGTGCCATCTGCCGTAGGTGGCGGATCCGGGCCTCAGGTCCACTGCGACGTCGAACACCTCTCCTTTTATTACGCGCACCAGCTTCGTCTGCGGGTAGTTGATCTGAAAATGAAGACCCCGCAGCACGCCTTTGGTGCTCATGCTCTGATTATCCTGCACGAAAAGTATATCCAGACCGGCTTCCGCCATGTCTCTTGCAGAATACGTTTCCATGAAGTATCCGCGGCTGTCGCCGTGAACAGCAGGAGTTATAAGGCAGAGCCCCTTGATTCCGTCAAGATCTTTTTCAACTGTTATCTGGCCCATTACAGCTGCGCCTCCTTCAGATAGCGGCCTACTGCATCCTGCCATGATGGCAGCGGCTCGAAGCCGTTCTCCTTCAGTTTCGACTTCTCCAACCGGCTGTTGAACGGACGGGCCGCGACGCTCAGGCCGTACTCCTCCGTGGAAACAGGAATCACCTTAGTATCCAGACCGTACTGCCTGTAGAACTCGCAGCAGAAATCGTACCAGGAGATATAGCCGCCCTCGTTGGTTGCATGGTAGTATCCGTATTTATCGGTCTCGATCATATCCACGAGAAGTCTGGCCAGATCTATGGTATAAGTAGGAGTACCTATCTGGTCGTTGACCACACGGACCGTATCGTGGGTCTTTCCCACGTTTATCATGGTCTTTATGAAGTTCTTGCCGTTAAGACCGAACACCCACGCAATGCGGACGATAAAGAATTTGTCCAGAGTGCCGCATACAGCAAGCTCTCCGTCCAGTTTGCTCTGCCCGTAGACGTTGAGAGGCGCATAGCACTTGTCGTCCGGCTCCCAGGGTCTTTCGCCCTGCCCGTTGAACACGTAATCCGTACTGATGTACATCATCTTGGCGTCCGCGGCTTTTGCTGCGTCTGCTATGTTCTGCGTCCCGACAGCATTGATCAGGTGGACCTTATCACGGTTCTCCGGCGCCTCGGCCGCGTCGACGTTAGTCCATGCGGCGCAGTGGATCACAGCATCAGGGCGTATCTTCTCTATGGTCCTGCATACAGCATCCCTGTCCGTTATGTCCATCTGTACGTAAGGCGCGGCAGTTACTGCGCTTCCGTCAGCGACACCGGAATAGACCGGCTGGATATCCGTGCCGATGCCCTCATGTCCTCTGGCCGCCAGTTCGTTCATAACATCGTGGCCCAGCTGACCGCATACGCCTGTTACAAAAACCTTCATTTATCGCTCCCCGCTATCTGTTCTTATACATCTCTTCGTAATAGCTCTGATAAGCCCCGCTCGTTACGCGGTCCATCCATTCCTCGTTCTCCAGATACCAGTCAATGGTCTTGACGATACCTACCTCGAACGGGGTCTCCGGATACCAGCCCAGATCCTCCTTGATCTTTGTCGGGTCTATGCCGTATCTGCGGTCGTGGCCCAGACGGTCTTCCACGTGCTTTATCAGCGCTTCGGATATGCCGTCATCGTTGAGCCGGTCGTGCAGCTGCTGTATTATGGTCTTTACAATAAATATGTTCGGACGCTCGTTGTGCCCGCCGACGTTATAGATCTCGCCGGTCTTTCCTCCGCTGCACACCATGTCTATCGCCTTGCAGTGGTCCTCGACGTAGAGCCAGTCGCGAATCTGCATTCCGTCCCCGTACACCGGAAGCTGCTTGTGATGCTTAACGTTGTTGATCATGAGCGGTATGAGTTTCTCCGGGAACTGGTAGGGCCCGTAATTGTTGCTGCAGCGCGTTATGTTTATCGGCATGCCGTAGGTGTCGTGGAACGCCTTTACGAAATGGTCCGCGGACGCCTTGCTGCTGGAATACGGAGAATGCGGATCTACCGGGGTGGTCTCCATGAAGTATCCGTCCGGGCCCAGCGCTCCGTAGACTTCGTCCGTGCTTACCTGCAGGTATTTCCTGCCTTCTTTCCAGGTCTTCTTCTCCGGGTCGTACCATGCTTCCTTGGCTCTTTGGAGCAGGTTGACGGTTCCCAGAACGTTGGACTGGACGAATATCTCCGGGTTGGCTATGGAGCGGTCAACGTGGCTCTCCGCCGCGAAGTTTATCACATAGTCGAAATCGTACTTCTTAAACAGCGATGCGACGAGCTCCTTGTCGCAGATGTCCCCCTGCACGAACACGTGGCGGGGATCTCCCTCAACGCCCTTAAGGTTCTCCAGATTGCCCGCATAGGTGAGCTTGTCCAGATTCACCAGCAGGATCTCCGGATACTTCTTAAGCATGTAATATACGAAATTGGAGCCAATGAAACCCGCGCAGCCGGTTATCAAATACTTCTTCATTCTTTATCCTCTCAGTACTTAACTTTGCCTTTGGCGACGGCCTTCAGGTGAGCTCCGTAAGGAGACTTGCCGTAACGCCTGGCGGATTCCATAAGCTTGTCTTTATCTATCCATTGGTTGATATACGCTATCTCTTCCGGCGCGGAGATGGTTATCCCCTGCCTCACGGATATCATGCGGACGAACTCTGCAGCGTCCACGAGACTGTCCATCGTTCCGGTATCCAGCCACGCGAACCCGCGCCCCAGAAGCTGCACGTCCAGAATGCCGTCCAGAAGATACATCTCGTTGAGGGTGGTTATCTCAAGCTCTCCGCGGGCGGACGGCTGCACCTTATTCGCTCTGGCACTGACGCCTGCCGGGTAGAAGTAGAGACCGGTGACAGCATAGTTGGACTTGGGCTGCTTCGGTTTTTCCTCGATGCTGGTCGCCTTTCCGTTCTCATCGAAAGCGACCACTCCGAAGCGTTCCGGGTCCGGTACGTAATAGCCGAACACCGTGGCGCGCTTGTTGATCTCGGCATCTTCAACCGCCGAGCGGAGGATCTTCCTGAAACCGTTTCCGTAGAAGATGTTGTCGCCCAGCACCATGGCGCAGGCATCGTCACCGATGAACTCTTCGCCGAGGATGAACGCCTGGGCAAGTCCGTCCGGCGACGGCTGCACCTTGTATTTCAAGCTCACGCCGAACTGAGAACCGTCTCCGAGCAGCGCCTCGAAACGCGGAGTGTCGTCCGGAGTGCTGATTATCAGTATATCCTTTATCCCTGCCAGCATCAGCGTGCTCAGCGGATAATAGATCATCGGCTTGTCATATACAGGCAGGAGCTGCTTGCTCGTTACCATAGTGAGCGGATACAGACGTGTTCCGGCTCCGCCGGCCAGGATAATACCTTTCATTGTTTCTAACACCTTTTCTTCTAACTTGACTGATACTGATTCTATACGTGCTGCATGCTTCTATTCAATATTCAGACGCTTTTTTACCTCTTGCACGATGACCTCGCAGGAATCAGGCGTTTCATACGTCATGTACTGCTCTTTGCGAAGAACTCTCAGATCGTGATCCTTTGCCGGATCCTCAATGTTCCTGATGATCATTTCAGAGAGTTCTTCCTTATTCTCCGCGACGTCGCCGCACACAACTTCTTCTTTTTTATAATACATCCCCCGGTCATGATTCAGATAATAATCATAATCGTAGAGGTAATGGACGATTGGCCTGTCCAGCAGCAAATAATCGAAGAAGCAGCTGGAATAATCCGTCACAAGCAGATCTGTCGCCGCAAGCAGGATCTGAGCCGCGACATCATTGAAGGGATAGACCCGTTTCTGGCTGTTTCCGCCCTGCAGTTCGTTTCTCTGCTGCGTCACGAAATGCGCTTTCTGCAGGATGACGGCATTGTTCTCCTCGAGCCATCTTATCAGCTTGTCGTCTTCCGGCAGGTCCTCAAAGGAAAAAGCGTTCTCGGCCTTGTCGCGGAAAGTCGGCATGTAAGTGATGATCTTAGTATCTGCGCCATGCTCAAGACCCGTTTCCTCCGACAATACCCTGAGCACTCTTTCCCTGGCAGCGCGGACCTTTTCCGGGCTGTAGAAAACAGAGTTTCTGGGAGCTCCGGCTCTTATTATCTGCTCAGGTCCTGCGCCGAAAGCAGTGCCGCAGATCCTGGCATAATCCTCCGATACTGCCATGTATGCCTCTGCGCCGTACAAGGCGTCCAGCACTTTTGCGTAGGCCTTATAGATTCCCTTGTTTTCGGAGCCGTCATGACCTATGTGCTTCCACATTACCCCATGCCAGAGGTTTATGGTGAGGGCACCGCTGAAATAATTGTAACCTTCTTTGGAAAAGTCCCTGAAGTCCTGATTCATGAACACGACGCCGGCCTTCTTATAGATATCCGCAGCCTCTTCCGTTCCAAAGACAAGGCGCTTTACCCTGCTGTCCAGATCGGACAGATCCGCGTCCTTTTCAGAAGCCCAGAAAATGCTGATCTCCGGGTGCGCGTCCGCAACATGATTCGCCAGATACATGCAGTTGTCGCAGCATCTTTTCCCGAACCACTCGCCAAAGAGCCATATGCTGTTATCCCTTTTATTCGAATGGTTCTTCAGTTTTACCAGTTCGCCGTTAACGATTCTCTTTACTCTGTTCATCATTTATCGTCACTCTTCTGCCTTACCGACAAATAAAACTTAATGACCGGGGGACACAACGCTCCCACCATTACGGCGCAAACGATATAGCGCACTATTATGTTGCCGACGAATACCAGGTCGACCGCAGCGGCCGCTGCGATCACCGTAGATGTGAACAATATCCACTTCCACTCCACGACTTCAAATTTGATCAGTTTCTTTGAAATGATCATATGGAATATCAGGTAGCAGATATACGAGAAAAGCGTAGTATAAGCGGCTGCGATAAACCCGTACATCTTTATGAAGATATAGTTCGTAACGATATTGATGACCGCGGCCATCATGGTGCCCAGCATTATGTAATGGGTCTTTTTTGTATAGTATTCGCCCGATACAACAATATTGTAAAGGAACAGGAGGAACGCGTCCATTATCATGGGAACGGCTACGTATTTCCCCAGTTCGTAATCGGGTCCGCCCAGGACCATGATCAGCTCGGGCGACAGCGCCATAAGTCCCACAGACAGGATCAGGAACAGGCGTATCAGCACCGATGCACTTTTCTGGATGCTCTTCACGTCATTCTTTTCCATCTTGGAGAAGAACCAGGTGTTCCAGGATGTACAGATAGATGCAGATATTACTACCATTACCAGTTTTAGATTGCCTGCAAGACTGTAAATGCCTGCTTCCGAGTCTCCGACCATCTTGGAGATCATTATCCTGTCGAAATGAGCCAGCAGAACCTGAGATATTCCATGCGGAACGATCGGAAGACTGAATTTAAGGCCAAATCTCCAGAACTCTTTATTGAACTTCGGTGCGGCCTTCTTATACATGACCAGCAGCAGAATGAACGCCAGACAGAATATGGTGGCGGCCGCGCCTACCATCCTTCCGATATCGCGTTTCTCTTTAAATATGGTAACGATCAGAATAAGAGAGATGACGACGTTTCCGACAGAGTTGACTATAGCAACTATCATGTATTTTCTGTAATTATAATCAATGCTTATCCTCTCGTTGTACAGCTGCATTACCGCCCCGCCGAAACTGAACGGGACCAGCAGCAGCAATGCCGTTTCGCTGAGACTCAGCCACGATGACAGCCGTTCACCGCCTATAAGGATGATTATCAGGTAAAAGACCGCATTGATAATATAGATCAAACTGATCGATGAGACGTACTCATCGGCCTTTCCGAATTCATAATGCGCGCTCTTGACGCTCACCGCCATGGCGAATCCAATAAGGACGAACAGAATCGCGTCATAAGACAAGAAGACGTTGTATGCGCCGAACTCAGCAGTAGTAAGGATGCGGCTGAACAGAGGAATCGTCAGAAAGTTGATTCCCTTGACCAGAATGTTCCCTACCGTATAACCTAATCCGGCTTTAACTGCCTTGTTTTCAAGCCCCATTGAATAATAAACTCCAAACATTTACCTGAAGATCCCGGCAACGAACGGAATGCGGCCGAACGTCAACCGTTTTAGCTTCAGGATTCTTTCTTAAGCGCAGCCAAAAACCTGACCGGATCCTCAAAAGAATCCTTCAGGGCTTTAAGCTCTTCCTCCGGTCTGTTCCACCATTCCGATTCTTCCAGCTGCTCGATGATCTCGTCCGAAAACCGTTTCCTGATCATTTTAGCGGGTACACCGCCCCATATCTCGTAAGGCGGGATGTCTTTCGTGACCACCGCGCCTGCCGCTATTACAGCGCCGTTGCCTATGGAAGCGCATGACGGGAGGACTGTGACATTATCACCTATCCATACGTCGTTCCCGATGACGATCCTGGTCCTTTCCCGTACGTCTTTGTCCACCCATCCGACCACCGGGTTGAATATGCACGGATGTGTCGTGACGGTTGAAGTAGTATGATTTACGCAGATCCTGCGGAAATTCTTACCGATGCTGGTATAGTTCCCTATTACAGCCGGACCGTCTAAAAGATCGCTCGTCCATCCGTAGGACATGGCTCCGGCAGTTATCCCCCTGTTTTTTTCATACAGTTCCCTGAGGGTCGCGGATCTCCATGCCCCGTTCTCTTTTTTCGAATAATGCCGTACCATCAGTCTTCTGATAATACTCGACTTGTTAAACAATCTATCCTTGATCATGATACTTCCTCGTTTACGCAGCGCCGGCCATTATGTGATGATCGTCTGCAGCCGGTATTTTTCTCTCTTCGTGATCAGCTTTGCCATCGACAGAAGCAGGAGAATGATGAACAGCATCGGATACTCAAGGAACGGACCGCCCCAGATGATCATAATGAGCTGGATATACATCACGATCCAGAACATCCCGCTCTTCTTTTTCGCCAGTCCGGCCATCAGTTTTATCAGCCAGATCTCACAGAACAGCATTATTGGCGTAGACCACAGCAGCGTGCAGTCGAGCAGTCCGCTGTGCGGGAAAGTCGGATAATTCCGGAGAGTCATTCTATGCTGAAGGTCGTAGAAAACATTGGTGATTCCAAACGGTCTCTCCCTCAGGATATCCAGACCTGCTTCGATAGACTGGAACCGGCCCTCCACCGACATCTCCTCATTCAGATTTCCGTTGAACAGCTTCGTAACAGCATCTATCATCCTTGTGATGTATTCCATGCCTGCTATCTTTATTCCTGCTTCCGAAAGGACGATCACCGCGCAGATCACTATTATTCCGAAGAAAGCCAGTCCCCAAAGGACCATGGTCTTCTTCCGGTTTCCGTTGCTCTTTGACACCATCTTCTTCAGGACGTAAGGTATGCAGAACAGCACACAAAAAAACAGATTCGTCCTCTGTCCGGAAAGCACCAGCGTCGCAAAGGATACGATCAGCGCCAGCGGCATGAATCTATTGTATTTGTGAACATATAACAGATAAATGAAGTATATCGCCGCAAGGAAACCGGTCCCGCCGACGCTCAGACCTATCGCGCCGTATCTTCCGTCCGTAGTCATGCCCAGCGCCAGTCTCAGGAGCATGGAGCAGAATGCCAGCCAGAAATACCAGTCAAAGAACCTTTCACCCGGCGCAGAGACCGGCTCTTTGTTCCGTTTCATTGCTAAAACTGTGATCGCCCATGCCGCGATCAGCGCTAGATACATCGATATGTCGAACGGAATGGCGCCGTTGTTGAGCCCCAGGGCAAAAAAGATGATGTCTTTTATTGCGATGGCAAGTATCACAAGATGGAAACGGATCGCATCCGACTTGCGGACAATGAAGAGCGCGATCAGAATGACCGGAACGATAAGTATCGAGAAGTCGAAGGATTTATACTTGTACCAGATGGCCGCAGGCGTCGTGACAGAATAAAAGGACGTGCGTGCAATGATCGCCACAGGAAGAAACAGCACTATCATGCACAGCAGATAGCGAACAAGATCCCGCAGATTGTACCTTACTTTGATCGTCATATACTCTGTCTTTGGTTCAGACCTGTCCCAGCGGCTTTGCCGGTAAGGACCGTCTCAGCATCCGAGCACCGATTCTTTGGCCTCTTTAACAGCTTCCAGGAAAGCGTATCCGTTCTTTTCGTCCGGTTCAAGATACGCTCCCTCAGCCCATTCGTTCCATGCATTGATCACTATCATCGGAGACTTTATCCGTAACGCCTTCTCCAGCAGCTTCGTAAAGTAACCCTTGAACTTTCCGACAGTGACGCCCTGCATGATTATTGAGTTATAGCTTTTTCTCGGGGAGTTGTCCCAGTCGCAGAAACAACCGAGCAGCGTTCTCTCGTCCTGACCGCCGCGGCTGAGAATCTTTTCCCACATGGCGTCATAAGACGGCTTTAACTGGACGATGCCTCTGCCCTTTTTTATCAGGAACTTTTTGTTGATCAGTCCGACCGCTCTGGTCTTTGCGACCCTGAACACTTTTTCGAGAAGCTTTTCATCGTGAGCGAACGTATAGTTCGGTTCGCGGGTGACCTTTGCGGAATACTTGCCTAAAACGTCCCGGTCGTGGCTTCCCACGTTTTTCACGAAGTAAACACCCGGGAACCCTTCTTCCTTTGCCCAGCGGTTCCAGGAGTCGATGAATGAATCGCTGTCCGGAATGGCCCACGGATTATAGATCGCATATACGGGCATGCCGCCTATCTTTACGTACCGGTCGTCCTTAAAGTACTGCAGGCAGTAGTCGAAATGCATGCGCCAGTCTTCCCCGGTCCCGTACTTCTGCTCCCAGACCACGGTGTTGTCCTGCCCGAACCACGCTTTTCTCCAGGACTCGTTGGCCCAATATAAGAAAAACGGAAGATCCAGCGAAGAGTCGTCTCTTATGATCTCTGTCGGGATTTCCAGCAGCTTGCTTCCGCAGGAGTAGTATTGATATATCGCGAACGCGTCTATGCCGTTTTCCTTTGCGATATCCATCTGCCATTTGATGTTGTCCCTGACAGACAGGTCGTAGTAATTGCTGTTCAAAGGAACGCGCGGCTGCTCATGACCCGGATACAGGGGCTTTGCGCGCTTGAGAGCCGTCCACTCGGTATATCCCTTTTCCCACCATTTGTTGTTGTACTCCGTCTCATAATACTGAGGCAGATAGAGCGCTGTTATGAGAGGGGCTGAATTATCCATTATCAGTTTCCTTTATAAGTTTCTTCCTGTAGTCGTCAAAGCTGCCGATGACTTTTGCGGGGACGCCGGCCGCGACGGAGCCGGACGGGATGTCCCTGTTGACCAGACTTCCCGCGCCGATTATTACGTTATCGCCTATGGTCACGTCATACAGCACGGTGGAGTTGGAGCCGATGAAAACGTTGTTTCCGATGTCTATCCTGCCTTCCCTCATGCGGTAGCTGTGTTCTTTGTCCATGTGCCTGAACATCATGCTCGTGATGTCGTGATTGATGAACGTTACGTTGCTCGCGACATGAACGTTGTCTCCGAACGAGATCAGATGCGGCTCTGTCCCGAAATTCCAGGGCTGAAGATAGACGTGCTCGCCCATGCTCATAAAGTAACCGATCTTTTTCAGATACGCGGCGCGTTTGTACCCGTCCCGGTGAAGAAAGATCTTAAGCATCAAAATGTATCTGCGAAGCCTTCTCATTTACTCCCTTTATCCCCGCTGCCTGCGGATATCATTCTGTCTTGTCGAGGGACGCCCAGTCCCAGTCGAACCTCTCGATGTCTTCCTCGGTAAGCTCGTCGCCGATCTGAACTTCAATGATGTGAAGCTCCGAGTCCGCTTTTATTGCGTGCATCATTCCCGGTTTTATGAAAGCCGTATCGCCGCGGCAGACCTTTTTTACGCTCCCGTCAAGTATCAGCTGACCGGTCCCGTCGACGAATGTCCATATCTCGCTGCGATGGCGGTGCCGCTGATATGAGATGTGCTGACCCGGACTTATAACAAGATGCTTGGTCAGGTGATTCTGGCCGTCGGACTGCACGCGGTAATCCAGGACCTGATACTCGCCCCACTGACGTTTTTCGTACATCGGGCGCCTGTCGGACACATAGTTCTTTAAGTTGTCGCTCTTCTTCTTGTCAGCAACGAGTATCCCGTCCGGCGTAGCGGCGATGGCGAGACCGCTGACGCCCAGAGCGATCAGCGGTATCTGGAGCTCGTTGATTATGTGGGTATCCTCGCAGCCCACGGACTGAGCGTTACCCGCGACCTCGTCGCTCATTGCCTCGGTCAGGGTGTTCCACGTGCCGAGATCCTTCCACTGACCTGCAAAGCGCATGACGTGTATCTTCTCTTCTTTTTCAACTACGGCGTAGTCGAACGATATCTTCGTCAGCGAACTGTAGTTGTCGAACAGCCAGCGGTAGCTGCTGTTTCCGAACAGCTTTTCCGCGATGTCCAGAACATATCCGGCCTTAAACGCAAACACCCCGCCGTTCCAAAGCGCGCCCTGGGCGATGTACCCGGAAGCGGTGTCCTCGTCCGGCTTCTCTTTAAATGTTTCGACCTCCGAGACATCATCCTTGTTTCTCGGAATGATGTAGCCGTATTTGGTGCTGGGGTATGTCGGCGCAACACCCATCAGAACAAGGTTTGCATCGCTGTCATCCGCGTGAGCGCACATTTTCTCCAGCATGAAAAAGAAATCCGCCTCCACATAGGGATCGACAGGACAGACTATTACGGGTTCATCCAGACCGATGCCCTGTGTGTCATGAAGATAAGCTATTGCGAGCACTATCGCGGGGAAAGTGTCCCGTCTGCACGGCTCTACGGAAATACCTACGGAATCCCCGAGCTGCGCCCTGATCGACGCGACCTGATTCTCAGAAGTAGCTATGGTTACGGTAGCGTTCGCATCCACTTCGCGGATCATGCGGTACATGCGCTGGACCATGGATTCATGCGAACCATCGGGCTTCTTGAAGATCTTTAAGAACTGTTTTGAACGGACTTCGTTCGAAAGCGGCCATAACCGCTTCCCCGATCCGCCCGAAAGAAGAACTATATTCAAAACGTTTTTTCCTTTCCGGGACCTTACGTATTATTTACTGATCAATTCCAGGAACCTGTCGATCGCGCCTTCCGCGGCATATTTTTTTATGCCGAAATCATACGCAGACTTTGAAAGCGAAAGATACGATTCTCTGTCCATTCCGACAGCCTCCTTCAGTTTACCGGCAAATGCCTTATTGTTTCCGGGTTCTATGAGGAACCCGCTGACGCCCTCGCTTACCTGCTCGGTTATTGCGCCTACATCGAACGCTATGCATGGGCGTCCGTAGCGGTATCCGTCTATGACTACCCCTGACTGCGTGGCGGAATTATACGGCAGTATGACCCAGTCCGCCTGAATGAACGCCTTGGCCATATCGTCGTCGCTGACGTAGCCGTTCTGCATGGTCACGTTCGGCATGCCTTTAAGCGCATCGACCAGATCCTGCACCTGCGGGTCGACTCTTCCGACCACGTCGAACCGTATGTCCGGGCAATCCTTTACGATCTCCAGCAGATTGTCCACACCTTTGTACGGATTCATGCGGCCGAAGAACAGCGCTCTCTTTGTGTGCTGCGGATCCGTATATCCGGGGAACCTCCGCCACATGTCTATGCAGCGGACACGCTCCGGCGCCACGCCGTAGATCTCGGTCACCTTCGACGCGTATTTCCGGTTCGGAAGGACGATGATGTCCGCCATCCTGCAGACAGCTTTGTTCATCATGTGAACTCCCTTGCTCTGCTTGTCCCCTTCATGAGGAATCAGATCGTGTATCATCTGGAACACGCGCGTGTCTTTTCCGCACCGCATCATGACCGGAAGGTTCCAGACATGAAGCGTTTCAAAGAATATCACGTCGAAATGCTGTTTTCTGATCCACGATATTATTGAATTGAGTTCTTTCAGATCGAAAGTCTTTTTCTCGATTCCGGGCCTTTTCGGGCAGTCGACAAGATGCGTATGGGGAGAGTCGATCACCGGTACTTTCGGAGAGTCGATACCCATTACCCAGACGTCCACGTCCGGCCGTCCATCTTTGTACAAGCTTTCAAATAAACCGAAAGTTATATCCTGATGATCGGCATTGTCCGAAAAAGTCGCTAGCAGAACTTTCATGGATAGATCCCCTTCGTCTACTTTCCGGGATCCGTATCGATCTCGTCGTGATTGACCTTGCTCTCGCCGTCTACAGCGTTCGCATCATAAAGGTCCTTCTTGATCTGCGAGCTGCTGATCTCGGGCGTTCTGGGCAGGTATACCACCTCTACGCCCTCTTCCTTAAGGAAGTCGAACTTGCCTTTCCAGTCGTCGCCCATGACGAAGGTATCGATGTGGTACTCGTGCATGTCGGAACGTTTCTGGCTCCAGCTTTCTTCCGGTATTACCAGATCGACGTATCTTACGGCTTCAACGAGTGCCTTGCGCTGTTCGTAGGAGAAATAGCATTTCTTGTGTTTCTCGTTCCAGTTGAACTCATCGGACGATATCACCACGATTAGATAGTCGCCGAGCGCCTTCGCCCTGCGCAGAAGATTGATATGACCATAATGAAGAAGGTCGAACGTTCCGTAAGTGATGACACGTTTCATTCCCTGATCTCCTCTCGCTGTAAAATTCCTTAATACTGTCTTTTCAAGGTCTGAATTGCAGACCGGCTTAAGCAGTTCGGCTTTCTTTTCCCGCCCCATGAGCAGCGCCACCGCGTCCGAGGCGTTTATATTACCTTTGACGATATCGTCCACCACCCTGATGATGGGCATATCGACGCTGTACTTTTCGGCCAGTCTCATCGCGGCAGGAAGAGCGTTTATGCCCTCAACCACCATGCCTACCTGGCGGACAGCATCTTCCGGGGAATAGCCCTGGCCTATCAGATATCCGCAGCGGTTGTTCCTGCTGTGCCTGCTTGTCGCAGTCACGATCAGATCGCCTATTCCGGCAAGTCCGCTGAACGTCTGCTCCGCGCAGCCCATTGCAGTGCCCAGCCGCTCTATCTCCGCAAGGCCGCGTGTAATAAGCGCCGCCTTGGTATTATCTCCGTAACCCAGCCCGGCTGAGATGCCGGAAGCCAGAGCAATGATGTTCTTCAGCGCGCCGCAGAGCTCCACGCCGCGCACATCCGTATTCGTGTAGACCCTCATGCAGGAATTGGTAAATGCGTCCTGGATGAGTTCCGCCACTGATATATCCTCGCATGCGGATACTATCGTGGACGGAAGATCGAGCGCGACTTCCTCGGCGTGCGTAGGCCCGGAAAGCGCGGCCACCTTGATTCCGTCATGTTTTCCGTCCCTGCGGACTTCGTCCCGGATGACCTCTGACAAGGTGAATAATGTGTCCGGTTCTATTCCCTTGGCGACGTCGACTATTATCTGACCGTCCGGTATGAACGGCCTGGCGGATGCCGCCGTGGACCTGACATAGACGGAAGGGACTGCAAACACCAGGATGTCCCTGTTTCTGCATGCTTCGCTCAGATCGTTCGTGAAGACGATGCCTTCGGGAATCTCGGAGTTCGGCAGGTTCTTATGACGGCGTTCGGAAGAAAGGACTTTTACCTCCTCTTCTATTATGGACCAAACCATAACGTCGTGGCCTGAATTGCAAAGCATCCTGGCCAGCGCCGTGCCCCATGTTCCTGCTCCTAATACTCCTATAGAACTCATGGATCCTTCCCCGTCAGTCCGCGCTGTCTCCGTGATCCATCGCCGTCACCTGTCCGGCGCTTATTCCTTCCGTGCTTTCGGGCATGAAGAGGATCTTTACCGTAGCGAACATTATTCTGATATCCTCGACTATTCCTATTCTGGAAATGTACTCGAGGTCCATAAGCAGCTTGTCATACGGGGTGGTGTTGTACTTGCCGTAGACCTGAGCCAGTCCCGTAAGTCCGGCCTTTACCTGCAGACGCAGCGAGAATTCCGGCATCTCCTCCTCGTACTGTTTTGCGATCTCGGGGCGTTCGGGCCTCGGTCCAACGATGGTCATCTCGCCCTTGAAGATATTGATCAGCTGCGGAAGCTCATCGATCCTGCAGGACCTGATGAACCTGCCTATGGGCGTTATCCTGTCGTCGTTCTCCCCGGTCGAAAGCCGTGCCACGCCGTCCTTTTCCGCGTCCGTTCTCATGCTGCGGAACTTGAGGACCTCGAAAGTCTTACCGTCCTTGGTAAGTCTTGTCTGGCGGTAGAAGGCAGGGCCTCCGTCCCTTCTTATCAGAAGCGCCACTACCAGCAAGGTCGGGGATAAAATGATCAGAGCAAGTCCGGATACGACTATGTCTACGAGCCGTTTGAAGAAGAGATACATCGGCGAGGGACTGCATCTTTCCAGAAACAGGACCGGAAGATGGAACATGTGCATGGATTTTGCGCCGCTCATTATGACGTCGCCGACGCGCGGTATTACGTAAGCGCGTATGCCGTTTGCTATGCAGTATTTTATGATCTGGTTGCGTTCATGGCTGTGGATGCCCCAGAGGAATACGACTTCGATGTCCTCCAGCGATCTGTCCAGATCAGCCAGACAATCTTCGACTCCGAGTCTTCTTACGATGTTGAACCTGATGTTCAGTCCGTATGATTCCACCAGCGTATCAAGGCCCTCTCTGGTATCCCAGACAACGACCGATCTGTACGGAGGCGTGATCGCGAAATACAGTTTATGGACTGTTATCGTCCATAATAACGAAACGATTATCTCTGCCACGACAGACAGCAGCAGCGGCCATGCAGGCGGGAGCCGCTTCATCAGAAGCAGGATGATCAGATAGATGATCACATTCGAGAACAGAATCGAGAGGAACTGGCTGTATACGATCTCTGATTTCTGCGGAACGTTGATCTTAAGGCCTGAATAAATGTGGCAGAAGCCGACATACAGAACGAGAAAAATGAAGATGACCACCCAGTCTCCCTTTCTGAAAAACGGATCAGATAATCTCGATCTGTAGTACAGATACCAGCATGCCCCGAATACCGCAGTCTCCAGCAGAACGTTGATAATACTGCAGAACTCCGTGAACAGTTTATGTATCAATCGCTTATTCTCAGTCATCTTTGCGCTGTCCCTCGTATCCGTTGGGGTTGTTCTTCTGCCAGTTCCATGTGTCGCGGCACATTTCTTCCAGACCTCTTTTTGCTGTCCAGTGCAGCTGCTCCGCGCTCTTTGACGGATCGCTGTAGAGCTCGGCCAGGTCTCCGGGCCGTCTGTCTGTGATCACATAGGGGATCTTCACGCCGCTGGCCTTTTCGAAGGCCTTTACTATCTCGAGCACGGAATAACCTGTTCCGGTCCCAAGATTGAAGACTGCTTCACCGGTATGCTCCATGGCGTACTCCACGGCTTTGACATGCCCTTCGGCAAGATCCATAACGTGTATGTAATCGCGGACTCCGGTACCGTCCTTTGTATCGTAATCGTCGCCGTAAACGCTCAGATGGTCTCTTCTGCCGACCGCGACCTGAGAGATATACGGCATAAGATTGTTGGGGATACCGCGGGGATCTTCGCCTATCAGCCCGGAAGGATGCGCTCCTATCGGGTTGAAATAGCGGAGATTCACGACGCTGACCTCCGGATCCGAAGCGGCCCAGTCGCGAAGTATCTGCTCGTTCATGAACTTCGTCCAGCCGTAGGGGTTCGTGCAGTTGCCCGTCCTGGCGGATTCCGCGAAAGGCGCCACTATGTTCCTTCCGTCGTAGACCGTTGCGGAAGAAGAGAATATGAGGCGCTTACAGCCGTGCTCCGACATCGCCTTCGCCAGCGCTATCGTTGATGCCAGATTGTTCTCGTAGTACTCCAGAGGCTTCTGCGTGGATTCTCCGACGGCCTTAAAGCCCGCGAAATGAATGACGCAGTCTATCTTATGCGAATCGAATATCCCGGACAGCGCGTCCTCGTCCTGGACGGACGCCTTGAAGAACTCCATGCTCTTCCCGGTTATCTTCCCGACCCTTCTGAGGGATTCTTCGGAAGAGTTGGACAGATCGTCCATCGCCACCACTGTATATCTGCTCTCCAGGAGGGAGACGCATGTATGAGAGCCGATGTATCCGGCTCCCCCGGTTACCAGTATAGTCATCTCGATGCCTCAGTGTCCGGCTGTCCGCCTTTGGCCTTACGCCTTGCCTTTTTGCTGTTCTTCTTCAGTTCTCCGGCCAGTCCGATGATGAGGATCAGCACAAGCGCAATCGCGCAGAGCGGAGCTTCGCTCTTGATGATCGTCTTTATGAAAGCTGTCGAAGCCAGCGATTTTCCGTGGTACTTGACCTCGGTGCTCCTGATCGTGGAGGTGCTGGCATATTCTTCGTTGTACGCGTCGGCAAGATCGTTGAAATCTTTGATCAGCTCGTCGATCTTTTTCTCTGCAGCGGCTATGGAGGTCTCGAGCACAGACACGTCGAAGGTGCCTTCCTCTGTCGTGGCATCCAGATCGTCTATCCTGCTCTGGATATCCCTGATGCTTATCTGCGCCTCGGTGATTCCGTTGGACAGTCTTGTTTTCTCGTCGATGAGCGCCTCGTAGGTCGGTCTGGACTTGCCTTCAACGGTAATTACGTTGTCTCCGGAGCTGAAATACATCGTGGAGTCTTTATCGTAGCTGTTTATCAGCGTCTCCACCTGAGCCAGCTCGCTCGTGAGCGCTTCCAGTTTCCTCTTTTGGATGTCGGACTCATAAACGTATTTCTGCCTTAGAGCGTCGCTGTCTTTGGAGAGCGCGTTGAGCGTTATCATCGCGGACAGACTCTGCAGATCGCTGGATATAATGGACTGAGCCCTTGTAGCAATGGACAGGAAAGTAACGCCTTCGTTCGAGAAGGCCGGCTTTACCTCGTAGAGATACTGGGCGTGCTTGTCGATCAGACTGGTCCTGGCAGTAAGCAGTTCAACTGTCTGCATGTAGTCCCGTTCTCCGGGAGCGTACAGTTCATCCACGTTTACCCAGTCGACGCCGGCTCCGTAGAGCTTCTGATATTTTGCCTTGTACTCTTCGATCAGCGTGCTCAGCAGCCCGGTAAGCTGGCTCTTGTTGAGTTTTGAAGCGAATTCGTTGTAGATCGTTATTCCGAAAGTGGTCGGATTATAATCGCTGACAGAGACCACACGGGTCGGGTCCGAGATCAGCAGTGAATCGAAGCTCTTGATCTGTTCGATGATGTCGGACGGATAGCTTCCGCGCACTGCCATGTTCTTCACAAGTTCATCCGCGGTCAGCACGCCGCTGAGGCCTGCTTTCTCGATGACGCCTTCAAGGAATTCCTCGCTGCGGATGATCTCGACGGAATACGGCTGACCGTTGGGCGCCTCGCCCTTTTCAGCTCCGGTGTAGAGCAGGACGAATCCCGCGTTCACATATTCCTTTGACGGGTTTATCACCAGGAAGTTGATGAACGAGAGAATCAGTCCAAGAATTATCGCAAAGATGAGCAGGTTCCATTTGCCGAGTTTCTTAAGCATTTTCTCTGCCCTCCTTCTTTAATTCCGCCACGAAGCCCGAGGCGAACCACAGGCAGCAGGCGATGACCGCTCCGGCGATACCTCCTATCACAGCTTTCTTTATCTGCGAAGAACTGAAGAAGCTGGTAGCTTTGGACTGGGCGCCGGTAGCGCTGATGAATTCGTTCATTACAGTCTCGCTCTCGAGGAACTCATTGGCGTAATCCGTAACGAGTTCGTAGACCTCGGTAGCGTTCTCATAAACTTTCCTGAATTCCGCATCGGCCTTGGCGAGTTCCTCTGCGGATACCTCCGCGCCGAATGCCACCACGCGGCTCTCAAGGTCCGCTATGGTCTGGCTGAGCTCGGCCTGCTGTTTGTAGAGCTCCACCTGCTTGATGACCAGGTTGTTGTAATACTCAGTGGTGATTCTGGTGCTCTGGTCGTCTTTGCCGTCGGATACGGATACGGAGATGTTCTCGTTCTGATACTCGTCTATGATCTTCTGGTTGCTGGCGATGTTGCCTTCCGTCTTCGCAAGCTCAAGTTTCGCGTTGCGCAGCGAATAGTTGAGCCGGTTGAGAAGATCCGTCGGAGTCTTGGATATGCCGCCGCTTATCAGCGAAGCGCTCAGATAGCTAATGTCCACGTCGTTGAGCGTGGATATCATGTCACTAAGATCCTGGAACGTAAGACCGCTGCCGGCGCTCGCGTAATCCGGATACTGTTCGGCCTTGGCGTCGCAGTATTCCTTGAAAGAATCCATTACGGTCTTTACAAGGTCGAGACTTTCGAGATAGTCCAGATCGCCTGTCGCCGCGTCGCTCAGATCGCCTTCCGGGAGATCGTAATCGGCCTTGGTCTCGTAGAGGTACTCGTTATATCCCTTTACGATGTTGTTCAGAAGGTCCGAGATCTCGGTGGAGCTGAGATATGCCCTTCCGGAAGACCCGTCTGCCCCGAAGCCGTTCTTAAGGGTAACGATATAAGTGTCCTCATACTTGAGCGCTATGCTCGTTGCCTGTCCGACAGCCGTGCCGCTGGCCTTGACCTGCTGCTGGAAGACCTCTATCCTCTGCCTTACCGCTTCGGTGAGCAGCTGCTCTATCTTCAGATTAGTTTCGACTGTCGAAACACTTACCTGAGTCTTGAGCTTGGTCTTGTCCAGCGCGTCGGTGATGACGCTCGTGGGGAAACTGAGCCGGTCCGGATTTGCGTAAGTCAGCTTCACCACGGCGCTGGCGTCCGGGTTCTTTCTGGATACCTCGCCAATGAACATGGGGATGATGAGGCCCAGAATCAGGAAGATGGCGATCAGTCTAAGAAAGACCTTCTTCCTGGCAGCCATGTTGTAGAAGACGTTTACGAGAGATATCTCCCCTTCGCCTTCGTTCGGGTGGCTGACGTAAAGTTCCACCTTCTGGCTGTTGTCTTTTTTCTCTAACTGGTCCAATATGATGTCTCCTTTGTAATAGTTGTTGACTAAGTTGTTTTTTACGTGTTCTGAAATGGTGCCGCAGGCGTTTTTCACAATCAAAATATATGGTACGCCACGGTATCATTTGTTGCATTATAACCTATATCTATAG
>JAFZRK010000136.1 GCA_017619905.1 Bacillota bacterium | reverse complement strand
TGACCTCAGAAACAAATTCACGGAGATAGAAAAGGCTGTTCAGGACGGAGAACCTGTATATCTGACTAAAAACGGATATGGTACCATGGTCGTCCTGAGCCTCGACTGTTACGAAGCTCTGACAAAGGGGGTAAGAATGAGTTCTTTAGTATTCAACAAAGCAGAAAATAACAGACCGGAGCTGACGGAAGCCATTAAAGCTGCGGAAGCGTCCGGCAACATAACCGCGTGGACGGCACGGGCAAAGCTCGGGAAAGCAACTCCTCAGGAAATGCAGCTTTTAAGCTCGTTTCTTGCAAAGCAAGGCCTGGACATGGATGAATATCTTGCCAGCGTAAGTCTTGTGGATCGACCGGAAAATGGTTGATGCGATGACTGCACGCGAGTTTAAGAAGACCCTCGCCGATCGGATCAGCAGCGAAGAAGCGGCTGCCCTCAGCTCCGGCGCCGAGTTGTGCATTAGCGATTTCAACAGGGCCGTTTGCTTAAGGATCCTTGAACCGGGGCAATGCGGGGAAGGATCGGTATCCCCGGAGGATGCAGACCTGCTTGAGAAAGACCTTGCAGACTATCTGAACAAATACATGCAGGAAAAACCGGAGGGCCACAAGTGGATCATTCTGGCATGCTTGTATCTTACCTTCGTGGAGCGCGTTCCGATGCATCCGCAGCAGGCGGCAAAGTGGGTCATGAACGATGGAAGATACCGGTGTCCGAGCATGGCCCCGGACAGCATTACCTGCCGTTACTGCGTGTGTGAAGAGATGACCGACGACGAGAAGATCGATCTCTTTGCTGCCCGCATCCTAAGGAAGTACAAGCCTGCGTTCCTGGAGCTTGCGAAAGGAGACGAATGAATGGATACCACAAACTGCGAACTCAAAAACAAGGGCCTTCATCTGGTGAAGGCAGACAAAGAGAACTTCTGGACGCTGCTGGACCTTAGGGTAGCGAAAGAACAGGAGGATTTTGTAGCCTCAAATGCGGTAAGCCTCGCGCAGGCCTACGATACCCTGGCCGACGGCAGATTCGCACAGGCCTTCGGCATATGGGACGGTGATACTCCCGTGGGTTTCGCCATGATAGGTCACGATTCCGAAGAGTACGAAGAAATGGCCGATGTCTACAGACACAGCTACTGTCTGTGGCGCTTCATGATCGATCAGAGATATCAAAAGCGCGGCTACGGAAGGGATGCCCTTAAGCTCCTGCTGGACTATGTCCGCAGCTTTCCCGACGGAGAGGAAGCGCTTTGGAGCACTTCCTGGGAACCTGAAAATGAAGTCGCTGCGAAGCTGTATCACGATTTTGGCTTTACAGAAAACGGCGAGAAGGACGGGGACGAGACCGTCGCCGTATTCAAGCTGTGAAAGGACAGAAAGCAGTTTATTTACAGGGAGAGATTACCGTGGATAAGAAAACTATGATGGACGGGCTCGTCCGCGAGGCGTATGAACGGGGCTGCTTTAACGGGACCTGGCTCTACGCGGAGCATGGCGAGATCATTTCAAAGGGAGCCATAGGTTTCCGTGACCCGGAGGACAAGCTCCCTATGCGTGAAGACAGCATCTTTGAGATCGCCTCCGTTTCCAAGCAGTTCACGGCGGCAGCGGTCATGCTCCTTCGAAAAAGAGGGCTCCTCAGCCTTGAGGACGAGCTCTCGAGATTCTTCCCGGAAACCCCCTACAAGGGGATCACGGTCTATCACCTTCTGACCCACATGAGCGGCCTGCCCGATCATGAAGACTGGGCGATAGAAAACATGAAAGGGGAAAAGACCATCCCTGACAACAGCCTCTGCGTGCGCTTTCTCTGCGAATCGGGGCTTGAGCAGGAGTTTGCTCCGGGCGAAAAGTTTGAATATTCCAACACCGCCTACTGCCTTCTTGCCGAGATCGTAAAACAGGTCTCGGGGATCAGCTTTGAGGAGTTCATGCGCAGGGAGATCTTCGAACCCTGCGGAATGCATTCCACCCGCGTCTGCCATATCCGCGTGGACGGCATTCCCTCCGATAACCTCGCCCGAGGTCTTGTGCCTGTGGACGGAGGCTTTGCAGTCCCGGACGAACTGGAAGAATACAGCTACGTCATCCTGCTTGACGGCGAATGCGGCGACGGTTTCGTATATTCCAATATCTTCGACATGCTGGCATGGGACCGCGCACTGCGCAAGGAAGTGCTGCTCTCAAAGGATGAGCAGGCGCTGATGTATACCCCGGGAACGCTGAACAGCGGCGAAAACGGGACCTGGGGACAGGCCAATGAGATCGGCTACGGCTTCGGCTGGGATCTTTACCGCTATGAGGATCACGGGCTTGTCGTTCTGCACGACGGCGGCTGGCCCGGATACTGCTCCCACTACGAGCGCTTTATCGACGCGGACCGGACGCTGGTGTTCCTTTGCTGCCGCACTCCCGAGGATGAAAGTGGCTACGACAGCTTCTACGATGGCATGCGTGCGATCGCAAGGGACGAGGAGTCCGCGCCGATCGTTTTCGTCGAGGATTAGCTTAACAGTCTGCAGGAAGCGGTAAACAATGTGATATTCACACGCAAAACAAACCGATCGTTATCCGAAACTGCCGGTTCCCAGGCTGGGCCTGTACATTATCTTCGAGAACTCGTGTATAAGTTCTACTATCGTCCTCTCCGGTACGGAAAAGCCGTTGTTGAACCACTCCAGAATGAAGCTTAAAATGCCGGCGTTGTGATAATATGCGGCGCAGTATCTGACAGGGTCGATCGAATGACCGAGTGTAAGATCCACATGCGCCCGTATTATCAGGTTCCGGTATTTTCCGTTGTTCGCACAGGTGCAGAAGCGCATCAGCGTAGGGTCGCCTGTAAAGCGGTGCAGATAGGCAGCTATGGCATCTTTCTCTACACCGCCGTCTTCCAGGGGCAGGTTCCACTGCGGACCCATTCCTCTGAATACATTTTCTATGCATTCCCACAGTACTTCCCGGGTAAGCTCGTCCATATAAGGATAATGCGCGTAGAAGGTGGAGCGGTTCAGCCCGGCCTTCCGGCACAGTTCTACTACAGAGATAGTTTCTGGTTCCTTTATTCGAAAGAGTTCGACAAACGCTGCCTTAAGAGCGGCTTTGCTTTTTTCTGTTCTGATCTTTCTCCGGTCCATTTTTGCGCCTTTCTGAAGAATTCCGACAGATGTCGGAATTTGTTCGTTGTTCTCCATTATAAAGAATCTTATAATGTATGTAAAGATTGACATGAAAAAAACAATGTCAGTTCTTATTATGTTACAGCCATTTTTAAGAGGAACAACAATGAGCAGACTTAAGATCAGAACAAGAAGCGAAGCTCAGGCGTTGGTGGACAACATGTATGCCGGAATGGAGCGCCGCATTGCGGCAAGCCCCTCAGGACTGTGCCCCATCGATATTACGCTCAGCTTCCTGAAACTGTGCCATGCCCAGTCCTGCGGAAAGTGCACGCCCTGCCGCATAGGTCTTGGGCAGCTGTCCGCGCTTTTGGAGCAGGTGCTGGACGGCGAGGCAACGATGGAGACCCTGGATCAGATAAAAGTCACGGCAAGGAACATCTCCGATTCCGCCGACTGTGCCATCGGCTTCAATGCCGCCACGCTGGTCCTTAACGGACTTGCAGGCTTCGAGGACGATTTCAGGGAACACATCCTGCACCATCAGTGCCTGGCATCGCACCGCAACTCCGTACCGTGCATAACGCTCTGCCCGGCAGGCGTGGACGTGCCCGGATACATTTCCCTTATAGCCGACGGCCGCCCTGCGGATGCCGTAAGGCTGATACGCAAGGACAATCCCTTCCCGACAGCATGCGCGTACATATGCGAGCACCCCTGCGAGAGCCGCTGCCGCCGCAGCATGATCGACGATCCGATCAACATCCGCGGCCTCAAGAAATTCGCGGTAGACCAGGCCGGAAACGTGCCTAATCCTCCGTGCGCGGAAAGCACCGGAAAGAAGGTCGCAATAATCGGAGGCGGTCCCAGCGGACTGTCCGCAGCTTACTATCTGCAGCTGATGGGGCACCAGGCGGTAGTATTCGAAAAGCGCAAACAGCTTGGCGGAATGCTGCGCTACGGCATTCCAAGCTATCGTTTCCCCAGACCGAAGCTGGACGAGGAGATCGCTTCTATATTGTCTACCGGCATAGAGGCGCATACCGGGGTGGACATCGGAAAAGACATCACCATGGAGCAGCTTAAAGCGGACTATGATGCCGTATATATCGCGATCGGCGCCCAGACAGACCGCAAGGCGGGTCTTCCGGGAGAGGACTGCGGAAACGTCATCTCTGCGGTCGAGATGCTGCGCGGCATAGGCGACTGGCAGATGCCGGACTTTACCGGAAAGAAGGTAGTAGTAATAGGCGGAGGCAACGTAGCCATGGACGTAAACCGTTCGTCGGTGCGTCTGGGCGCGGAGAAGGTGACCTGCGTTTACCGCCGCCGCCAGGCTGACATGACGGCTCTTCCCGAAGAAGTGGAAGGCGCCCTTGCAGAAGGAGTTGAGCTCCTTACCATGATGGCTCCGGTACGCATAGAAGCAGACGAAGAAGGCAACGCAGCGGCGCTGTGGGTGAAGCCCCAGGTGGCCGGCGCGTACGACCGCGGAGGAAGACCGTCTCCCGCGCCGTCGGACAGCCCCGAGGTCCGCATCCCCGCAGACCTGATAGTAGTGGCAGTAGGCCAGGGAATTGAATCGAGGCACTTCGAGGAATCCGGAATAACAGTAAAGCGCGGCTCCATAAAAGCCGGTGACGACGCTCAGGTAGGAGACGAAAAGGTCTTCGCCGGAGGCGACTGCGTTACAGGACCTGCCACAGCCATCTGCGCCATCGCGGCCGGCAAGGTGGCTGCCGCCAACATAGACGAGTTCCTTGGATTTAAACACGAGATCACCACGGACGTGGTACTGCCCGATCCTAAGATCAACAGCGTAGTACAGCGCGGACGCGTCAACCTTACGGAGCGCGAAGCCAGCGAAAGAAAACTGGACTTCGATGCTATAGAGCATGAAATGAC
>JAFZRK010000135.1 GCA_017619905.1 Bacillota bacterium | reverse complement strand
GTACGAGCTTGCGGTGCTTAAGAAGCACGCAATGCCTCTTCTGCTTGCGGAGCCGCCCGGAGCCAGATTCTACGACGAGGCCCAGCGCCTGAAGCGGCTTCTGGACCAGGTCGTTTCCATAGAGGACGAATCGTTCATCGAAGGCGACTCTGTTGTAAGAGAGTTCATAGGCGGAGGCGAACTATGAAGATAACGTTCTGCGGCGCGGCCTCGGGAGTAACAGGCTCCTGCCACCTTATCGAGACCGACAAGTACAAGGTGCTTTTGGACTGCGGACAGTTCCAGGGCGGAAACGACCCGGACAAGATGAACCGCGCGCCATTCCCGTTCAATCCGGCGGAGATAGACTGCGTAATACTCAGCCATGCCCACGTGGATCACTGCGGAAGGCTTCCGCTCCTCGTAAAAAGAGGGTTCAAGGGTCTCATCTACTGCACGGACGCCACTGCGGATCTTGTGGACGTTATGCTTAAGGACTGCGCGCACATACACGAGCAGGACGCGGAGCGCGACAACCGCAAGAACGCCAGAGCCGGCAGACCGGTTACGGAACCGCTCTACGACACCAACGACGCTCTGGACACCATAAAGCATCTGGAGCCGGTCATCTACGACACGCTCGTGATACTCAACGAGCAGATGAAGGTGGTGTTCAACGATGCCGGACACATACTGGGTTCCGCAATAATAGAGCTTTGGGTGACCGAGGGCGAGAGCACCAGCAAACTGGTATTCTCCGGAGACATAGGCACCAAGGACAGGCCTATAATCAACGATCCGACCATAATCAAGAAGGCCGATTACGTCATCATGGAGGCCACTTACGGAAACCGGCTGCACGAGCCGGCCAGCGAGAGCGTGGACCGTCTCCTGAACATAATCGCCGAGACCGCCGAGAGGGGTGGAAATACAGTAATCCCAAGCTTTGCCGTGGGACGCACGCAGGAGCTTCTGTACCAGCTTAACAAGGTCTACGACGGCCATACGCCGTTTACGGAGCGCCTCAGGAACGTGCCGGTCTACGTGGACAGTCCCATGTCCGTTACCGCCACGGAGGTGTTCCGCGCCAACGCCCAGGCCTACAACGAGGAGATGAAGGACTACATACTGTCCGGCGACCATCCTCTGGACTTCAAAGGCCTGGTGTTCTCCAAGACGTCCGACGAGAGTAAGCAGATAAACGTGGACACCACGCCTAAAGTAATAATATCCGCCAGCGGAATGTGCGACGCGGGCCGCATAAGGCACCACCTTAAGCACAATCTCTGGAACGCAAAGAATTCGATAGTCTTCGTCGGGTATCAGGCGGAGGGCACCCTGGGACGGCTGCTTCTGGACGGCGCCACGGAGGTAAAGATAATGGGCGAGCCGATAGTGGTCAACGCCCAGATACACAACCTGGAGGGTTTCTCCGGACACGCGGACAGGGACGGGCTCTTCGAATGGCTGTCGGGCTTCCAGCAGAAGCCGCAGAAGATATTCCTGGTGCACGGCGAGGAAGAGTCCAAGGTGGAGTTCGCGGAGTTCGTAAAGAGCCGCCTGGGCTGGGACTGCACCGTCATCCACAACGTCTGCGAGGTGGAGCTCGGCGAGAACACCACTATAACGTCCCTCAGCACCGCCGAGGAGGAGTTCGCGGACAAGGACAGCGTCCAGGAGATAAGGTCGCGGCTCAAGAACGCTCTGGAGGACGTCTCGGACGTCATAGAGAACGCCGAGACCGCAACGGACACCAAGCTTACCAGCGAGGAGATAGTCCAGCTGAAGAACCGCATAGCGGCGCTGGAAAAAGAGATCATAAACCTGGGAGCTACGGTCTCCAAATAGCTGATGACCGGACATGTTCCGGATCAAATAAAAAACTGAGGCCGGCGCGGAGCGCGTCATGCGGCTGTCTCCGGTCTTGCATAAGGATGGTTTTATGGATAAGGTAACAACGTATTCGGCCCGCCGCGGCAATGTTTTCGTGTGGCTGGCGTCTCTGGCGATGCTCGTTTCCATCGTATTCCGGGTGATCTGGCTGACGAAGGCGGGCGGCAGAGGTCTGTGGTTCGTGATCTTCGGCGCGGTCCTGCCGCTGGCCGCCGCGCTATTCCTGGGCGTGCGCCTTCCGATAAGAGGGGAGAAGTACTTCTTCGTAACGGTGCGGCCCGCAATGTGCATAGGCATCTGCTGCATCTACAGCATAATAGCCGGAACGTTCATAAGGACCCGCGGGCTGAAGCTGCTGGGCATATCAGGGATAGTGATCTGCATCGCGCAGGTCGTTCTGTATTATCTGACGTTTTCAGGGAAGATATCGACAAAGATCCCGGCGCTTCTTGTATGGGCGATTCCGTGGGTCATGATGCTGGCCAGTCTTATCGGTCTGGCCGGAGGCCGGGCCTCCGCAAGCTTTGCCGCAGTTCTGAAAGAGGGCCATTTCATTTCCGAGCTGGCCATGGTCCTGGGCGTGATATTCGCGATCTTTTCCGCGAAAAAACTCCCGCCTTATCAGGAGGGAGATCCCTACCGATACCGCTACGGCGACCGTCTGGACGGACGGCTGGTGCGGGGAGGGATTCCGCTGGACAAAGTGTCGCCCTACATCATGGTGAACAGGGGCGGAGCCAGCAATCTCATCAACTATTCCATAGATGCATCCGGTATAGAGCGTTACATACACAAAAAGCGCAAGGACGGACTTAAGCATTTCGGGACCACCCATGTGCTTCTTGCTTCGTACGTGCGCATGTGCTCGGAATATCCGGGAGTGATGCGCTTCCTGTCCGGTCAGAAGGTCTTTCAGAGGATGAAGCTGACGGTCAAGATGGTCGTCAAGAAGGACCTTAAGCTCGGCAGCCCGGAGACCATAATATCCGTGGATCTGTACCCCGGCGATACGGCGGAGGACGTGTACGAAAAGTTTAACGCGGCTGTTGAGGAAGCCAACGCGGAGGCGGATCTGGACAGCGGATTCGACAAGCTTGCGGGCCTGCTGAACCTTATCCCCGGTGTGTTCCTGAAGTTCATGATATGGCTGCTGAAGACTCTGGACTACTTCGGACTTCTGCCGCCGGAGCTCCTGGAACTCAGCCCGTTCCACGGATCGCTGTTCATTACTTCCATGGGTTCGCTCGGCATACCGCCGATATACCATCACCTTTACGATTTCGGCAACATTCCGGTGTTCATAGCGTTCGGCGCCAAGAGGACGGAAAATGTGCTCAACGCAGGCGGCGAGCCGGAAAAGAAGAAGTATTTCGACTTTAAGGCCGTGACCGACGAAAGAATAGTTGACGGTCAGTATTACGCTGCAGCGTTCAAGAAGTTCAAGGCTCTGCTGCTCCGTCCGGAGATTCTTGACGAGAAGCCGGAGGCCGTTAAGGAGGACATCTACTGATGAAGTACGACCGCGAGTATTTTCAGGTCTGCGCAGACTATATCAGTTCGAAGCTGAACGGCTTTGAACCGGAGCTGGGGCTCATTCTGGGCACGGGTCTGGGAGGCCTTGCCGCGCAGATAGAGGATCCGGTGGAGATACCGTATAAGGACATCCCCAACTTCCTCGTTTCCACGGCTCCGGGCCATTCCGGAAAGTTCATCTTCGGCACCCTGATGGGTAAGAAGATGATGTGCATGTCCGGCAGGTTCCACTTCTACGAAGGCTACGAATACCAGCAGCTCGTGGCGCCGGTGCGCGTCATGAAACTGATGGGTGTGAAGCGGCTGATTCTAACGAACGCCGCGGGAGCAGTCAACGAGAGCTACCGTCCCGGCGAGGTGATGATAATAAAAGACCACATCAAGATGACGGGAGCCAGCCCAATGTGCGGGCCCAACGCGGATGAGTTCGGCCCAAGGTTCTTCGACGTGGGCAACATGTACAGCAGGGAGATGCGCGCGGTGGCCAGGGACTGCGCCGCGCGGTCGGAGCTTACGGTCCACGAGGGAGTGTATTTCTTCTTTACGGGACCGCAGTACGAGACCCCTGCAGAGATAAGGGCCGCAAGGATACTCGGAGGCGACGCGGTGGGAATGTCAACCGTTACGGAGGCGCTGACCGCAGCGCACTGCGGCATTCCGGTGCTGGGCCTTTCCATGATATCCAACATGGCGGCCGGAATACTGGACACGCCTCTGTCCGAGGACGACGTCATAGAGATAGCGGAGAAGGCAGGACCGCGGTTCGGCCTTCTGATAGCGGATATTATAAGGAGTCTCTGATGAAGATGCTTTTCAGGAACGCCTCGGTGCTGGTGCGCGAGGATGACGGCTACAACGTCCTGCAGGGCGCGTGTCTGGCCGTGGACGGAGAATACATAAGCTATGTCGGCTTCGACGAGCCGGATGAGGACTGGGACGTGGTCCGCGACATGAGCGGAAAGATGCTGATGCCGGGCCTTGTGAATGCCCACGGGCATTCAGCCATGACGCTGGTGCGCGGGGCGGGATCCGGACTGCCGCTGGAGAGGTGGCTCAACGAGGCGATCTTCCCCGTGGAGGCGAAGATGACCGTTGACGACATAGTCGTCGGGACTGCATGGGCCTGCATGGAGATGCTCGCTTCCGGAACTACGCAGATAGCCGACATGTACGACTATCCGTTCGCGGCTGCGCTTACTTACGCAAAGATCGGCATAAAGGCCAACCTGGCAAGGGTGGGACTGTGCTTCGACAAGGAGATAGAGCCCGGGGACTGGCCGAGAACGGCAGAGTGCATCAACTTCATAAACGTTCTGGATGGCAAGGCGGACATCAATCCGGAGGCGATGAGGGAGCTTCCCGAGACTGCGGAGACCATGGCACTTCCGGCGGAGCTTAAGGCAGCAGTCGCGAGCGGACGTGTGAAGGCGGACTTCTCCCTGCATTCGGAGTACCTTACGACGGACAAGTTCGTAAAGGCCATAAGCGAGGCAAACTCCGTGATGCACAAGAGGGTCAACATACACGTTTCGGAGACGGAAAAGGAGCACATGGAGTGCATCCTCCGCCGAAGCAAGACTCCGATGGAATACTTCGCGGACATGGGCATACTCGACCAGCCGGTCTACGCCGCGCACTGCGTCTGGGTGACGGACCGCGACCTGAAGATAATGGCGGAAAAGGGAGTTACTCTGGTACACAATCCGACCAGCAACCTTAAGCTCGGCAACGGTCACGCGAGGATACCCGAGGCCATTGCCGCAGGAGTCAACGTGGCTCTGGGGACCGACGGATGCGCCAGCAACAACAACCTCAACATGTTCGAGGAGATGCATCTGGCAGCGCTGGTGGCAAAGGGCGCGGAGAAGGATCCTACGGCTCTTACGGACGCGCAGATACTGGACATGGCGACCGTCAACGGCGCCAGGGCTCTGGGCCGTACCGACACCGGCATCCTTAAGGCCGGTTTCAAGGCGGACATCATAGCGATAGACATGACCGCGCCGCACATGCTTCCGGCGCTGGATCCGGTGGCGCTGCTGATCTACAGCGCCCAGGGATCGGACGTCTGCATGACCATGGTCGACGGAAAAGTACTCTACGAGGACGGCGAGTTCTTTACGATAGACCGCGAAAAGACCGAAAAAGATCTTCTTGAAGCAAGCGCCAGACTCTTCGGTTAGCAGGAGTCTGCGGACGGCGGGGAGACATCTACCCGGTTTGGTCAAAACGGTACAAAGATTAGTGAAAAACGGCACACATTTCGATGAGTGCCGTTTACTTTTTCTCCGCTGCTCTGTATCATCCGTTTGCGGGAGATGCCTCGGAGAGAGGTCATGAAAAAGATATATACGTTCCACGGGGAATGCAGCGGATGCGGCAGCGCGTGGCTGGCGAGGCGGACCGCGGAGATGATCGCAGGGAAGCGCAGGGATCTTAATGTGCTGCTCGTCCACGCGTCCCATTCCGATTCCGCGCATGCGGGAAAGTCCGCAACATCTATGGAGAGGGTAAGGCCGTACATGGCCGGCAGAAAGCCGCTGCCGAAAGGTCTTGCGGAAAAGGCGGACTGCTCGGGGAAACTATCCGTCATTTCCGGCGCGGGACCCAGCGACAGCACGGGAGTCTTTCCGCCGGATCAGACGGAATCGTTTCTTAAAAGAGCCGCGGAGTATTACGATCTCATCATCTGCGACAGCGGTTCGGAGCTCGGTCAGGGGCTGTCCCTGGGAGCGCTGTTCGCGTCGGACCGCATATACTCGGTATTCTCGGAATCGGAAGAGAGCTTCCGCAGATTCGAGTGGCTGAGGCCGCTGTATAAAAAGCTGGGGCTTAAGATAAACGGTTATGTGCTGGACCGCTTTGCGCAGGACGGAGACTATTCGGAGAATTCCGTGGCAGCGCGGCTCAGAGTCAGGGCGGACAGGGTCTTCATGATAGGCCGCGCGGCTGCGCGTTCGGAGCTGGAAAGGATAGCGGACGACATATTAAAGGACGCCTTTTCGGCGTCCGGAAATGCTTCGGTACAGAAGACGCGGGAGATATTCGCGGCTAAGCCTTGATCTGCGTCATGCGGCTGACTTTGCGCGGCGCTTTCTTGCTATGCTGACTGCGGTCGGCACCACTATGATGATGACCGCGATGAGGCCAAGAGTAAACGCGACGGTGTCCGCCCACTTTCTGTAGTCGGAAAAGATCAGCGGCATCGCCTTGTCTATGAGGGCTATCACTATGACGCTCAAAAGAACGTACAGGAAGTTCCTGGGACGAAGCAGCTTTTTGAGCGGGATGTCCGGGAAGATCGCCTTGAGCGCGACCGCGACTCCCGCGAATATAACAAGCGCAAGCACCACCCACTTAAGAAGTGCCGCCAGCACGGGGGCCATAACCGTTGAGAACGCGGCTCCCGCAAGCTTGGTCACTACTGTCCCGACGTAGTAGAGCGGAAGCACGACCACGGTGCGGACTGCCGCGGGCATGGCCTGTATGCGCTCCTTGATGCGCTGCTTCAGGGTCTTCTTCTCCTCTTCGATCAGCGCCTCGTCCGGTGCCTGGATCTCCATGGAGGCATCCTTTTTGCCAAGGTCCACCACTTCGACTACGGGAGTGGGCTCTTTGACGTCTGACAGCGTTATCTCTGAAGGCGAATCGAACACGGACCCCGCTGTGATGCCGGTGAACAGCGACAGCGCGGTGACCGCGGTGATCAGTTTCCCTTTTACTGTCTTGCCTTTTACGGGCTTCTTTTCCAAAGACCTTCTCCTTTTCGCCGGGAACGCCTTAAACGCTCTGCGAATGCGCACGCGTGCGCGCGCCTTGCAAGGGCATAATAGCACAGTCCGCTTTTTCTTGCAAATGAAGGTTTTGTGGAGTATAATAACGCAAAATCTTAACCTTGACGTATAAGGAGGAACAATAATGTCAGAGGAGAATAAATACACCTTTGAAAACGAGGAGTACCGCCAGACGTATTGGCATACTTGCTCTCACATCATGGCCCAGGCCGTAAAGCGGCTCTGGCCGGAAGTAAAGCTGGCCATAGGGCCGTCCATCGCGGAAGGATGGTACTACGACATGCTGGCGCCCTTCGCCTTCACTCCGGAGCACATGGAGCAGATAGAGGCGGAGATGAAGAAGATCTGCAAGGAAGGGCTTAAGATAGAGCGTTTCGAGCTCCCCAGGGACGAAGCGCTGGCTTTCATGAAGGAGAAGGAAGAGCCCTTCAAAGTTGAGCTTATCAACGACCTGCCGGAGGGAGAGGCGATCTCGTTCTACAGGCAGGGCGAATTCACGGACCTCTGCGCCGGCCCGCATCTGGACAGCACCAGCCGCGTAAAGCACAACGCGTTCAAGCTGCTCACCTGCAACGCCGCGTACTGGAGAGGCGACTCCAACAGGGAGACCCTGCAGAGGATATACGGCATCGCTTTCCAGAAGAAGGAAGAACTGGAGCAGTATCTGGAGCGCATAGAGGAAGCCAAGAAGCGCGACCACAGAAAGCTCGGAAGAGAGCTCGGTCTGTTCGCGTTCCGCGACGAGGCGCCCGGCTTCCCGTTCT
>JAFZRK010000134.1 GCA_017619905.1 Bacillota bacterium | reverse complement strand
GACAGCCGGTCCGCCGCCGTGCATCTTGAGTGCGCGGATGGTGGCTACGACTACGGAGCAGTGCGGCTTGAGGCCGGACAGTCTGCACTTTACGTTCCAGAACTTCTCGAAACCGATGTCTGCAGCGAAGCCGGACTCAGTTACGTGATAGTCGAACAGCTTGAGAGCAAGTCTGTCGCCTATGATGGAGCTCTGTCCGATGGCGATGTTCGCGAACGGGCCTGCGTGTACGAGGCAGGGCTGATGCTCTACGGTGTAGCAGAGAGTCGGGTTGATGGTGTTGCGCATCCATGCGGTCATGGCGCCGGCGACCTCGAGGTCCTCAGCGGTGACCGGGTTGCCCTTCTTGTCGTAAGCAAGAACGATCTTGCCGATACGGTCGCGAAGGTCGGGCAGGTCTCTTGCAACAGCAAGGATAGCCATGAGCTCGGAAGATACCGCGATGTTGGTGCGGGTGGTCATCCTGTAGCCGTCCATCTTGCCTTCGCCGAGGCCGATCTCCATCTTTCTGAGTGCCTGGCAGCAGAAGTCCATAACGAAGTTCCACTCGATCCTCTCGGGGTCGATGTCCAGTCTCTTCAGACCGATCTGAGCGAGACGCTCGTCGTCATAGTGTCTCTCGTGCTGCATGCGCGCGTTGAGAGCTACCATGCCGAGGTTGTGAGCGTTCATGATGTCGTTGATGTCGCCGGTGAGTCCGAGGGAGAACTCGGTCATCGGGATGAGCAGAGCATTTCCGCCGCCTGCGGCAGTACCCTTAACGTTCATGGTAGGTCCGCCGGAGGGCTGACGCAGACATCCGCCTACGTTCTTTCCGAGCTTGCCAAGACCTTCGATAAGACCAAGGCTCGTGGTGGACTTACCTTCTCCGAGAGGAGTAGGAGTGATAGCCGTAACTTCGATGAACTTTCCGTCCGGCTTGTCCTTGAGACGCTCCATGATCTTGATGAAGTCCAGCTTCGGAGTCTTTCCGAAAGGAATGATCTCGTCCGGGAGAAGGCCCATCTTTTCTCTGAACCATTCGATGGACGGGAGATCTTTTTCTGCATTTTCTGCGATCTGCCAGTCTTTGTACTGTGTAGGATCAAGTCTTGTCATTTCTACCTCCGACTAAATAATTGATCTACTAACGTTAAACGATAACTGATTAAAGGGAAGCAAGCTCCTTTGCCTTTGCGGCTGCGGAAGCAGCGTCCGTGGTGTAGGCGTCTGCGCCGATCTCGTCAGCGAATGCCTGGGTGATGGGGGCTCCGCCTACCATTATCTTTACCTGGTCCTTGCATCCTGCATCGATCAGGCACTTAACGGTATTTCTCATGGACTCCATGGTGGTGGTGAGCAGCGCGGAAACGCCTACTACCTTGCAGTCCGGGTTGGCCTTAACGGCTTCTACGAACTTCTCTGCGGGAACGTCGATACCGAGGTCGATGACTTCGAAACCGGCAGCCTCGATCATGATGCCTACGAGGTTCTTGCCTATGTCGTGGAGGTCTCCGGCTACTGTTCCGAGAACGTACTTGCCGTACTTACCAACAGCGTCTCCTGCGAGGAGCGGCTTGATGGTGGCTACGCCGCGCTGCATGGTCTTGGCAGCTACGAGCATTTCGGGTACGTAGATCTCGTTGTTCTGGAACTTGGTTCCTACTTCGTCCATAGCGGCCATCATGGAGTCGAGGATCTCGTCCGGGGTGGCGCCGTTGTCCAGAGCTTCCTGCACTGTGGGCTGGATCAGCTTAAGTCTTCCTGCAGATACTACATTCTTTACACTTTCGATCATTTTATTTGTTTCTCCTTCCTAAAAAACAAATCTTCGAGGTACCGCGCTCCGTGCCTTCCGCTCGTCCACTGCATGGGCTTTGGGCGCAGTACAAGTTTACGGTAATATTATAAGACACGTGCATAAAAAAAGCATTGTAGGAAATAACAATAATCAGCGCCAGTATTTCATTTTTGAGCAGTTGGAAGCCCCGCGCGCTCTCTCTTTTTTTGTGAAAAATGCTACCCAAATTGTACAATATTTTAATAATATTGTAAATTGTTCCAAAAAACGCTTGTAAAAATGCTAAATTTCAAATATCTTATAAACACGAGGTATCATTATGGAACTTACACTAAACATCCTGCTGGACGACCTTGCCGACTGCAATCCTTTATGCTACATAAAGGACAGATCCAGGGCATTCACCGGAGTGCGCCTCATCAGTCCAAACCCGGAAAAGAACCCCAGCAACAAGCTCATAGTATGCAAACTGTCGCAGGCGCTCAAGGCCAAAGGCCTGGGGCACGAATACTCCGTCGCGGCCGTCATAGACTCCCCTCTACCCAGAGATTCCGCCATTCTCCAGAACATGGTGCTGTTCGACACGGATCTGCGTCCGGAGCTGTTCTTCATACGGGTCCAGAGCATATTCGAAAAGTACTTTGACTGGTGTACGGCCATGGACCAGTGCCTCATAAAGCACCGTTCCATACAGGAGATACTGTCGCTGTCCGAGAGCGTCATAGGAAACTACATTACCATATCGGATTCGGCGTTCTCGCTGGTAGCCTACACCCAGGGGCTGCAGTGCACGGACGAGATAACGCAGCGCCTTGTCGAAAAGGGGTATCACGATCAGGACGCCATAGACATGTTCAAAAAGGCCAAGCTCATGAACTTCTGGAAGGACGCGGAGGACATCTACGTCCGGGACAGAGGGCTGATAACGTCCGTCCCGATGATGAGCAAGGTCATCCACTACAACAATTCCTACTACGCGCACGTGGTGATGCTGTGCACGCGCAGGCCTCCCAGCGACGGACTCCGCGACCTGTTCCGCATACTCATAGAGCACCTCATGACCTGCTTCGAGCGCCAGTGGATAGAGAACAACCAGATGCCGCACATCTACGACAGTCTGCTTCTGGATCTGCTGGAATCCTCGGACCTGAGCCCGGAAACGGTGGCGCAGAGGGCCAAGAACTCCGGTCTTTCGGTAAAAGGGAGCTTCGTTCTGGTGAAAGTTTCCGCAGACGACAGCGCGGGCATAATGCTGCAGCGGCTCTGCAACGAACTGTCCGGACGCATATCGCAGTCCAGGGTTACGCTCAGCAGCGACATACTCATAGCGCTCATCCCCTATGATTCCAAAAGGCCTATGACCGAACTGGAAGATACTCTGCAGGACATCATGGAAAAATACAACGCGTCCTGCGGCATAAGCGATCCTTTCGTAAGTCTCATGGAGATAAAGACCGCGGGGGCGCAGGCGGAGATAGCGCTTAAATCGCCCAAGCACAGCGAACCGGTGGACCTCGGCGGACAGTCATCGAAGAAGGACTGCACCAGAGTGTGCACCTTCTCGCGCTGCTACCCTGCCTACGCGCTGGTAAACGCCGACGCGGACGTCTCGGTGATCAAATATTCCGCGGCCTACAGGGCGCTGGACAAGCTCCGCGAGAACGACGTCAGGCGCGGCACCAACAACTTCGAGCTCCTCTACGCCTACCTTATAAACGAGAGGAAAGCGTCCGAGACTGCGGAGATAATGCACATGCACCGCAACAACGTAATATACAGGATAGGCAAGATAAGCGAGATGACCGATCTGGATCTTTCGGATCCGGACGTGCGGCTGCGGCTGCTGCTCTGCTACGAGATTTACAAGAAATAGGAGCGGAAAGGAGTAAAAATGTACGAAGAACTGTACGCGAACGTGAAAGACATATCAGAGTTCTTAAGACGCATAGGCCTGGATCCGGCTGAGATCGGACCTGACCTTGCCAGTTTGAAAAAGATACTGTACAACCACCACCTGCACGTGCCTTTCGACAATCTGGACGTGTGGGCGGAGGCAAAGGAACCGTCTCTTTCCATCCCGGACCTTTTCGGCAAGATAGTCGGGAGAAACAGAGGCGGCTACTGCTTTGAGATAAACGGGCTGCTTGAGGCGGCGCTGAGGACCATCGGCTTCGACACATACTGCGTGGAAGTGCGCATAACAAAAGGCAGAGACTTCCTGCCTCCGTGCAGGCACCGCAGCATAGTTGTCACGCTTGACGGAAAGAAGTACTTCTGTGACGCCGGACTGGGCTTCATCTTCTTCCCGGAACCCGCGGAGTTCAATGCGGGCTACGTAAGGTTCGGCTACAAGGCGGTCTGCGAGGACGGACTCTGCAAGGTGTTCGTAAAGAAGGAAGACGGCGAGGAAGAGATACTGCGCTTTGCGGACAGGCCCATGCTTCCGGTGGACTATATAAACATGAACTATGCCTGCTCTCAGGATCCGAATTCCAGTTTCCGCACACGGCTCTCCCTGGTAATAATGACGCCGGAAGAGAACCGCAGGAACCTCGTGAGCGACGGCACCGTAGATAAAGCGGCGGAATCCGTGATAACGCTCAAGGATCCCAGCGGAAAGCTTCTGGAACAGCGCACGATAGACAACAAGGATCTCTCCAGAGTGATGCTGGAGGAGTTCGGCATCGACTATAACATCTGAACCTGCGCTATCAAAGAATGAAAAGCTTAACACACCTTTACAGAATAGGAAAAGGACCGTCCAGCTCGCACAGCATGGGACCGGAGCGCGCCGCGCGCCTTCTGCGGGAGATGTACCCGGAGGCGGACGCTTTTAAGGTGACTCTCTACGGGTCGCTGGCGAAGACCGGACGCGGACACATGACGGACAAGGTCCTGGAGGAGAGTTTCGCTCCCCTGCCTGTGGAGATAATCTTCGACACGAAGACCGAGGACGGCCTGGAGCATCCGAACGGAATGGACATGACCGCGATTAAAGGCGGAGAAGTCCTTGCGGCAAAACGGGTCTACAGCATCGGAGGCGGAGCCATAAGGTTCGCGGACAGGACCTACGTGGAGGCGCCGGAGGTCTACCCCCACAACAGTTTCAACGAGATCTCGCATTACTGCGCGCAGAAATGCATACGCATCTGGCAGTACGCGGAGGAGATGGAAGGTCCGCAGCTCCGGGACTACATGGCCAAGGTCTGGGACGCAATGAAGAACGCCATAAGGGAAGGCCTGGCGGCCAAGGGCACTCTGCCCGGAGGGCTTGAAGTCCAGAGGAAAGCCGGGTACCTTTTCGGCCAGTTCTCCCCTTCCGAGACTCCGGAGACCAGGGAGAACCGAATAGTCTGCGCCTACGCTTTCGCGGCGGCGGAACAGAACGCGGGAGCCGGAACCGTGGTGACTGCGCCCACATGCGGAGCCAGCGGTGTGGTGCCTGCGGTGCTCTACTACAACCAGCTGAAGCTGGGGATATCCGACGAACAGATCCTGAAAGCCCTTGCAACTGCGGGGGTCATTGGCAACATCATAAAGACCAACGCGTCCATATCCGGCGCAGAATGCGGGTGCCAGGCGGAGATAGGAACGGCTTGCTGCATGGCGGCAGCCGGCCTGGCGGAACTGCTTGGCATGAGCATGGACCAGATAGAGTACGCTGCGGAGATAAGCATGGAGCACATGCTGGGACTCACCTGCGACCCGGTTGGCGGACTGGTGCAGATACCCTGCATAGAGCGCAACGCCGTAGCCGCGATGAGGGCCATAAACGCTGTGTCGCTGGCGCACTTCCTGACCAACTCCAGAAAGATATCCTTCGATACCATCGTAAAGACCATGTACGAGACCGGAAAGGACCTGGGCAGGATCTACAGAGAGACCGCGGAAGGCGGACTGGCGAAGTACTACAGCGCGCACACGGGAGCGCTGTAACAGAGCGCTTAGAAAGCTTCGTAAAGCGGCGGATCGGCGTTCGGCGATCTGCGGATCATAATATAAGGCAATAAAAGGCCGGGGCAGATGCTCCGGCCTTATTCTTTCTTATTAAGTTAACGTGGGTTATATTTCGTAAACTTCCTTGTATTCCAACGGCTTAACATTTACATCTTTGCCTTCGCACAGCTTCAGGAATTCCGAGAGCTCTGCCACAGGCCTTATTCCCTGATCCCCGTTTCTGTAGTGCATGGGTATCACAAGGCCCGGCTTCGTAAGCTCTATGAGATCCAGCGCAGCAGGTCCGTCTATGGTAAAGAACCCGCCTACCGGAACTAGCGCGGCGTCCGCGCCGGAAAAGAGCCCTACCGCTTTTTCCGTAAGCGGGCAGCCCAGATCCCCGTAGTGCACGACGGTCTTTCCTTCCGCGCAGAACTTGCGGATGAAGGTGAATCCCCTCTTGGCGCCGCCGGCGTCGTCGTGGGGAAGCTCCAGCTCCGTTATCACGAAAGGACTGGGACGGTCCGCGGGGACTATATCCACTGCTTCCACGTACGCGTGGTCCAGATGGCCATGCGAGCAGTACACCTTGTTTGCGGATATCTTAAGATCCCCGTACCCCGGAACCATGTCGTTGTACGGATCTATGGCTATGACGTAGCCGTCCGACTCCAGCGTGAAACAGGAATGTCCGTAGTAAGTGATCTTCATGAATTAGAATCCGTTGTGTATGCTGGTGCCCCTCTTGCTGTCCGGATTGCGGTTGACGACGGACGCAGCGGAATTACCGCAGGCGGCCAGGCAGGTAAGAGCCAGAACGACGGCAAGAACGGCAGCTATGATTCTTTTGCTGAGAGTCATTTTTTTCAGTCCCCTTTCCAAAACAACGGGAAGCCCTAACTTACGCTTACTATTATAGACGCTTTTCTGCAAAGTAGGTATAGATTGTGTGAAGAATTGATAAAACCGGGCAGATTTATTAAGCGAATCCGCAGGGCGGCTGCCGGTCTATTTTCTGCCTGGCACCATTGCCTGAAGCGCCGGGCCGTTCTTCTTCAGCCAGGCGTTGTGCTTCTTGTACTCCGGAAAGATCCTCTGGACCTCCGCGTAAAAACGGCTGGAATGGTTCATCTCCAGCAGATGGCAGACCTCGTGCGCGGCAACGGAATCCAGGACTTCCTTTGGCGCAAGCATCAGAAGGCAGTTCATGCTTATGTCGCCGTTGACGGTGCAGCTGCCCCACCGGGTCTTCTGACAGCGGATCGATACGCTCCTTACCCTGTGGGAGACGCCAGCCAGACGGGCAAAATGCTCTATGCGGCCCGGAATGTACTGCTTCGCCAGCTTTTTTAGGCGGCTGAACTGCTCCTGCGTCATTACCTTTGCGTCTCCGACGGCGGCTCTTGCCTTAGCCTGCTTTGCGAGCTGCTTCCTGACCCAGTCCTCGTGCGAGAGCACGAAGAGGTCTATGTCCCATTTAGGCGCAAGATAAGGCGCGCGGACGACTACTGTGCCGTCCGGCTTTACCTGCATGCCTATGGTCTTTCTTGAGCTTCTGATAAGCTGGTACTGT
>JAFZRK010000133.1 GCA_017619905.1 Bacillota bacterium | reverse complement strand
CTTCACGACATAGGTAAGAACATAGTCAAGTCCATGCTCGAGGCCAATGGCTTCGACGTTCTGGATCTGGGCATAGACACCCCGGCCGAGAAGATCGTGGAGACCGCGAAGGCGGAAGGCATAAAGATAGTGGCGCTGTCCGGCGTTCTGACGCTGGCTCTGGATTCCATGAAGGCCACGGTGCAGGCGCTTAAGGACGCGGGGCTGGACGTTAAGGTGATAATCGGCGGAGCTCCGGTGAGCGCGGAGGCCTGCGCAAACATAGGCGCGGACGAGTGGGCCCACAGCCCGCAGAAGACCGTGGACACCTGCAGGAACTGGGCCGCAGAAGGGTAACGATCTTTGGAATCTGCGCAGCGCAAGATCAAGGGTGGCGCGGACCCGAACGGCAAGGAGGTATAATGCCCAAGATAATAGAGAACTTAAGAGAAAAACTTCTGGCGGAGGCAAAAGATCAGATAGAGCGGAACGGCTACGAAAACACCACCATCCGTTCCATCGCGAGCGCCTGCGGCGTGGGCACGGGCACGGTGTACAACTACTTCGCGTCCAAGGACGTTCTGATAGCGTCGTTCATGGTGGACGACTGGCAGGGCTGCCTGGCCAAGATGAAGGCGTTCCCGGCCTTCGATCGCCGCGCTTTTCTGGAGAACATCAGCCGCTGCCTCAAGGAGTTCATAGAGGCGCACGCATCGCTGTTCTACGACAGGAGCGCCATTGGATCCTTCAGCGCGGGATATCAGGAGCGTCACGGAATGCTTCGCGGGCAGATAGCCGGAGTGCTGGAGCCGGTCTGCGGAGACGACAGGTTCCTGGCGGAGTTCGCCGCGGAGTCGCTCCTCTGCTGGACCATAGAGCAAAAGGATTTCGACGAGCAGTACCGGATGCTGAGCCGGCTGTTCGCGCATCAGTGATCACGTTAATTCAGTTTTACTACCAAGTCCGGACGTCAGGGTACATCCCGGGACACGCTCCCGCTAATGGGGCCCCTCCCAGCGGTGCTTCTGCTCTGTCTTCGCAAATGCTTGCCAGTCACAGAGCACCGGGTTCCCCGATTGTCCCTGGACATACCCTGACGCCCCGCAGGATCTAAACTAAAAAGCACAAAACAGTAACACATAAAGGAGCAACCCATGAGCAGTTTCGAGAACCTACGCATCGTAGACAACTTTTACCAGACTTCGCTGTACTTCCCCATGCCGACGGTGGTGATCAGCATGCTCTGCGAGGACGGGATGACCAATCTGGGGCCGTACTCGCTGGTGCAGCCGTACTACGTGGCAGGCAAGGACTACTACGCCATGCTGCTGCAGTGCCGCAACAGTTCCAACACCGCGCAGAACCTGCTTCGCACCGGCAAGTGCGCCATCAATTTCATAGACGACAGCCCGGCCACGTTCAAGGAAGCGGTAAAGCTGTCCTGGCCGGGCGACACTCCGCAGGAAAAGATGCCCAAGTGCAACTTCCCGCTGGAGACCAGTCAAATAGAAGAGGAGACCGGGGAGAAGCGCCCGCAGGTCGTAAGCTCCGCGATACAGGTTATAGAGTGCACCTGGATGAAAGAACTGGACGGCGCCGCGAATGACAAGGCCGGAGAACTCAACGGCTACGAGCCGCCGTATCACGATTTCAACGGGATCACGAGCAAGTTCGGCGCGCACTTCATCCTTCGCATAGACCGCATCCTGATGAAGAAGCAGTACTCCGACGCCATAATCCGCGGAGTTACCGCCAAGGACTTCCCGCCGCTGCCGGTGGACTACGGCTACCGCGACAGCAAGAACTTCTGGTTCCACAGGAAGCGCCGCCTAAGAGCCGAGCTGCTGCCCATAAGGGAGGCCAGTCTGGATTCCGTGCGCTACGCGGCGGATAGGGCGGACGACAAGGTGAAGTTCACGGACGAAGCGCTCAAGACCATACTCAACGTACCGCGCGTGTTCCTGCCGCTGGTGCTTAAGGGCTGCGTGGACTGGGCCAAGGAGAACGGCGTGGAGCTGATCACCGAGGAGCACATGAAGATCATCAACGACAAGCGCTCCAAGGAGAAGAACAAGAAGTAGTGCGTTCTGGGTCTCATTTTCATCTGTAAAGACATTGGAACGACGCAAAACTTGTTGACAAACAACAAATTTAATCTATAATAAACGCATAGTTGTGATAGAGGTTGCGGCTGACAAGAGTACGCGGGTGTCTGGAAATGCAGGCGCTGCGGAAAGGGGATGCCGCCGAAGGGCTGCGAAGGTCTTAAGGACCGGGCAGTGCCTGGGACGCAGGGAAATACCCTGCGGACTGTCGCGCTTCAGGCGCGGAGAGCTGTCATGATACGACGCCGAAACAACGGCCGGTCATGATGGATGTCATGACCGGTCTTTATATTTTTCTAAGCGGGGCATTCCCGCAAAACGGGGCTGCGGCGTACTTGCACAGATGCCGACACAGAGCCCTCGCAAAAGGCGCAATGCGCCGGAAGGAGTTTTTATGAACGTTATCAACACTGCGTGGTCGCTGTTTCCCGCACTGGTAGCCATAGTGCTGGCGCTGATCACCAAGGAGGTCTACTCCTCGCTGTTCATCGGCATCCTGGTGGGAGGCGTGCTCTACGCGGGCTTCTCGCTCTCCGGGGTGCTGGAGCACGTATTCGTGGACGGCATGGTGGGCCAGCTGTCCGACGGCTGGAACGTAGGCATACTGGTGTTCCTGGTCATACTGGGCGCCATGGTGATGCTTATGAACCGCGCCGGCGGCTCGGCCGCGTTCGGTCGCTGGTCCGTGGAGCACGTCAAGACCAAGGTGGGCGCGCAGATCGCCACCATCGTACTGGGTGTGCTGATCTTCATCGACGACTATTTCAACTGTCTCACCGTGGGCTCCGTAATGAGGCCCCTCACCGACAAGCACGGCATCTCCAGGCAGAAGCTGGCTTACCTGATAGACGCCACGGCGGCTCCGGTCTGCATAATCGCCCCGATATCCAGCTGGGCGGCCGCGGTCACCGGTTCCGTGGACGGCGTAAACGGTCTGGACCTGTTCATAAAGGCCATCCCGTTCAATTTCTACGCGCTGCTCACTCTCGTGATGATGCTGGTGCTGTCCTTTGGCAAGTTCGATTACGGTCCCATGAAGCTGGCAGAGATGAGCAATAAGCTGAGCCATGCGGACGACCCGATGCCCCAGTCCTCCATGACCGGCGCCGAGGATCAGCCGCACCCGCCGGTCAGCCAGAAGGGCAGGGTCATCCACCTGATACTGCCGATAATCATCCTTATCGTATGCTGCGTAATAGGCATGATCTACACCGGCGGATTCTTCGACGGCGAGACCTTCTCCGCCGCGTTCGCAGCCTCCGACGCCTCCGTAGGCCTTATGTACGGATCCGTGGTGGCGCTGGTGATAACCATAATCTTCTACCTGCTTACCAAGGTGCTCAACTTTAAGGAGTGCATGAACGCTCTGCCCGAAGGCTTCAAGTCCATGGTG
>JAFZRK010000132.1 GCA_017619905.1 Bacillota bacterium | reverse complement strand
TCTACATCAGAACGACTGACGTTACCGGAACCATCTCCCTGCCCGCAGGCACCGAGATGTGCATGCCCGGAGACCACGTAACCATGGACATCGAACTGATCACCCCCGTAGCCATCGAGCAGGGAATGAGGTTCGCTATTCGTGAAGGCGGCCGTACAGTTGCTTCCGGCGTAGTTTCCGCTATCAACGAGTAATCCCGCTTCGAGCGCATGACTCAAGACAACAAAGGACCGGGGAGATCCCCGGTCCTTTTTGTTGCTGTGAAGGTCGTATGGCCTGTTTTGTGCCGCAGGCAGTCGGGGGTGAGTTGTAAAGCCTTCCGAAGCGGTAGAAGAGACTTTTCGGATGTGATCCACAGCAAGCGCGGACACAGTACGCAGCAAGCTGATGGAGAACACGGAAAGGATCGGCGTGAAGCCGCGTAGGTGGCTGAGAAAACTCACACCGACTTGCACTGCGGCATTCAAAATAGTATAATAACCTTTAATCATTTCAAAAGGAACGGAGAATAACGATGAGGATACTGCTTGACGCCATGGGCGGAGACAACGCTCCCGGCGCGATAGTAAAAGGCGCTGTGATGGCAGCCGCAAAGACGGAAGACCAGATAATACTCGTAGGTCCCAAGACGGAGATCTACGACCTGCTCTGCGAGGAATGCCCGGAGGGGATCCCCGCGAACATCATAATCGTCGGCGCCAGAGAAGTAATAGGCAACGACGAGTCCCCCGTAAAGGCGATAAGGACCAAGAAAGAGTCCACCATCGTCACGGCCTTAAACATACTCAACGACGGTTTCGCGGACGCTTTCGTATCCGCGGGAAGCACAGGAGCTCTGCTCGCCGGCGGACTTATGATCTGCGGACGAATCAAGGGCATAGAGCGCCCTGCCATCTGCTCACTGTACCCAACGCTGGGCGGCAAGGTCTGCCTGCTGGTGGACGCCGGGGCCAACGCCGAATGCAAGCCCCGCAACCTCTGCGAGTTCGGTATCATGGGCAGCATCTACATGGAGAAGGTCCTCGGCAGGGAGAACCCCAAGGTGGCGCTGGCAAACATAGGCGCGGAGGCAGAGAAGGGCACGCCGCTCACCAAGAAGGCGTACGAGCTGCTCTCCGCGAGTGGTCTCAACTTTACCGGAAACATCGAGGCCAGAGACATTCCGTCCGGCGCCTGCGACGTAATAGTTGCGGACGGATTTACCGGAAACATCATCCTTAAGCTGACCGAGGGCATGTTCGGGCAGATAATGGCTCTCATGAAACAGAAGCTTCCCAAGGAGATGCTGGCATCGCTGGCATCCGGGACGGACTATTCAGAATACGGCGGAGCGCCCATCCTGGGCGTTACCAGACCGGTAATAAAGATGCACGGATCCTCCGGTCCCAGGGCCGTCATGAACGCAGTCCTGAGGGCTTCGGAGTTCGCTTCGCAGGACGTCATAGGACGCATCTCGGCGGAGCTTAAGTAGGACCGGACTTAAAGACGGACGACAGACAATGTTCTACGTATTCATCGTAATTGCATATTTTCTGGGATGCATCAACCCGTCGATAATCCAGGGAAAGCTGGCGGGCGTGGACATCCGCAGGGAAGGCAGCGGCAACGCGGGGACCACCAACACCCTCAGAGTGCTGGGGAAGAAGGCCGCGCTCGTTTCGCTCATCGTGGACATAGGCAAGGGCGCGCTGGCGGCCGGTCTGGGAAGCATAGTGAGCCCGCTCTGCTCATATTTCTGCGCGGTGGCGGTGCTTCTTGGACATATACTGCCCGTGTTTTACGGCTTTAAAGGCGGAAAAGGGGTCGCTGCAGTGTTCGGAGCGGCGCTGGCGATAAACTGGAAGCTTGCGCTTTGCGCGCTCGCCATAGCGGCGATTCTGGTGCTTGTAACGCGCCGCATGTCCGTAGGTTCCATGGGCGGAGCCGCAGGGCTTGCGATCCTGAGCGTATTCATGGAGCACGGCTTCTGGCCATTCGCTCTGGTGATAGCTGCGGTGATCATATTCAAGCATAGCTCAAACATTAAGCGGCTCATCAAAGGCGAGGAGCCGCCTCTGAATTTCAAGAAATGACTATAAGGGATTGGTCCCTGCATATTTATACGGTCTATACAGTTTTTCGGACGGCCGAAAGTCCCTGCAGTTTCGGCGGAGAACGATCATGGCGGATAAAGAAAAAGAAAAGACGGCGGAAGCGCTGGGCGGAGATCCTGTAAAGGCCACGGCCGCCAGGAACAAGGTCATAGTCAAGACGAGCATTACCGGAATAGCGGTCAATGTCCTTCTTGCCGCGTTCAAAGCCGCTGCGGGCATAATCTCGCACTCCATAGCCGTGGTCCTGGACGCGGTAAACAACCTGTCCGACGCGCTGTCGTCCGTAATAACCATCATCGGCACACGGCTCGCCGGAAAAAGGCCGGACAAGAAGCACCCGCTGGGCTACGGCCGCATAGAATATCTTACGGCCATGCTGGTGGCGGCCATCGTGCTCTACGCAGGAATAACGTCCCTGGTGGAGTCCATCAAGAAGATCATAGACCCGCAGACCCCGGAATACACTACGGTGTCGCTCATAATAATCGCTGTCGCAGTTCCGGTGAAGATACTGCTGGGAAGCTTCGTCAAGCGTCAGGGCAAGAAGGTCAACTCGGCTGCGCTGGAGGCATCCGGAGCGGACGCCCTGTTCGACGCCATCCTGTCTGCATCCGTGCTTATCTGCGCGCTGATATTCATATTCTTCAAGCTTTCCCTGGAGGCCTACGTAGGTGTCGTTATTGCGCTGTTCATAATACGCGCTGGCTTTGAGATGATGCGCGATACCCTCAGCGACATCCTCGGCAGGCGCGCCGACGTGGAAGTCACCAAAGAGATCAAGAGCATAATAAAAGATGAGCCCGAGGTGATGGGCGCCTACGACCTTATACTCAACAACTACGGACCGGACAGGAACTACGGTTCCGTGCACCTGGAGCTGCGCGACACCATGACCGTGGAGGAACTGGACCGCCTTACCCGCAGGGTGGAGGAATCCGTGTACAGGAAGACCGGCGTCATCCTTACCGGCATAGGAGTCTACTCCTACAACACCGGGGACGACGAGGCGGCGCAGATGCGCAACAAGGTCCGCGAGATAGTGCTGCCTCACGATTTTGCCCTGCAGTCGCACGGGTTCTACGTGGATACAGAGGCGAAGAAGATGCGCCTGGACGTGGTGTTCAGTTTCGACGCGGACGTCAAGGAATCGCTGGCCATCCTGTACGGGGAGCTTCAGGCAGCGTATCCGGATTACGACATAAGCATTACGCCGGACGTGGACGTTTCGGACTGACCGCAGGTTCTGCTTGAAACGCCGTCCGTAAGGTAATATAATAATTTAGTCAATATTGAGATCTGTTTCAGGGCGGGGTGGAAGTCCCCACTGGCGGTAAAGGGCGCAGCCACGAGTCCGCGAGCCCGCAAGGGCAGAACCGGTATATCCCGGTACCAACGGTCAAAGTCCGGATGAAAGAAAGCAGCTTTCTTTTGCTGTGAGTCCCGAAATGTCGGGGCTTTTTGTTTCAGACACCTGGCAGATTCCTGAACGTTAAGAAAACGGAGGAATCTAAAATGAAAAACTCTAAGAGAGTAGCCCTTCTGGGCATGATGTGCGCCATAGCATTCGTGGCGAAGCTGGTATCCAGCGTGTTCCCGATGGTCTCGGGCTTCCTGTCCTTCGACCTTAAGGACGTCGTGATAGTCATCACGGGCTTCATCTGCGGACCGCTGTCGGCGGCGCTGGTTACGGTGGTCGTCTCCTTCATAGAGATGATAACCATTAGTTCCACCGGCATCATCGGCTTCGTGATGAACGTTCTGCAGAGCTGCGCGTTCGCATGCACGGCGGCCGTCATCTACCGCAAGGACCACAAGATGAAGGGCGCCATTATAGGCCTTGTTTCCGGAATACTGCTTACGACCGCGGTGATGATACTCTGGAACTGGCTGATAACGCCGCTGTACATGCACGTTCCGCGCAGCATGGTCGTGGGGATGCTGGTTCCGGTGTTCCTGCCGTTCAACCTGGTAAAGGGCGGCATAAACGCCACGCTGGCTATGCTTCTCTACAAGCCCGTGGTAACGGCGCTGCGCAAGGCAAAACTTGTGGAGCCTTCCAAGTCCGGCAAGGGACATGTGAAGTGGGGCGTTGCGATAGTGTCCGCGGTGCTGCTGGTCACATTCGTACTGCTGGCGCTGGTGCTGGCCGGAAAGATCTGATAGTATAAGGGCCGGGCCCTGAAAACATGGGATCGCGGACCTTTCGGAGGATATATGAGCGTTTTCAAACTTGCTAAGAACGACGAAGAAATAAAGCTCCACATGGAGCAGTACATAGGCGCGGCCAACAAGCTGGGGTGCTTCTACAAGGACTTCAACTTTGCGTATAAGGACTCCGACTGGGAGGCCGGCTGGATAGAGTTCGTGCACGTGGCCACGGACTACGACGTCAACCGCTACGGCAACATCCACGGCGGCGTCATAATGATGCTGATGGACACCGCGGCGGGACTCACCGCATATGAGATAGGTACCGGCAACGCGTCGCCCACGATGGACATGTCGATCAACTTCCTGTACCCTATCCACATAGGGGACGAAATGGTGATGAGAGCCACGATCCTGAACGCGGGCAAGCGCACCTGCGTGGTACGTACGGACGTGTTCGTGAACGGAGAGCTTAAGGTTACGTCCAGCACCATGCACAGGGTCTACTCCGAGACGACGCCGGAGATCCCGGTGCTTCTGGCGGACTGACGGCTCAGAAACGGTCTTGGCGGACTGATGGAAACAGAGAGATTGATTCTTAGAACTCCGGAAGATACGGAAGCCCTCGGAAAGCGGCTGGCGGATCTTCTTAAGCCCGGCAGCGTGGTAGCGCTCATCGGTCCCCTGGGGGCCGGAAAGACGGCGCTTACGCAGGCGGTGGCGCGCGGACTTGGCGTAACGGAGCGGCTCTCAAGCCCTACGTTTACGGTGGTCCAGGAATACAGGAGCGGACGGATCCCGCTCTACCATTTTGACGTGTACAGAGTCAACGATCCGGACGACCTTTTCGAGCTGGGTTTCGAGGAGTATCTGCACGGGGACGGCGCCTGCTTCATAGAGTGGGCGGACCTTGTTGAGGACATGCTCCCGGAGGACACGATACATATCCGCCTGGATTACGGCGGCTGGGAAGAGGAGCGCACCTGCGAGATCAGCGGCGCGGATCTTCCGGACCTTGAAGAATTACAATGACGATACTTGCCATAGAGACAACGGGACCGCTGGCATCGGCGGCCATATACAGGGACGGGCGCGCTGTCTTCAGAATGAATGACAGCGTCTTTTCGCATCTTCAGGAATGCGTGCCCATGATAACGGAGCTCCTGAAGGACGAGGGGCTGAGCGGCCGGGATCTGGACGCCATAGCGGTCTCCTGCGGGCCTGGCTCCTTTACAGGGATACGCATAGGCATGGCTACCGCCAAGGGCCTTGCGCAGGTGTGGGACAAGCCGATAGTTGAAGTTCCGACGCTGGAGAGCTTCGCGTACGCGGATATGCCGTACAATCGTACAACGCTCGTCTGCCCGCTTTTCGATGCCAGACGCAGCCAGGTATATGCCGCTGCGTTCAGACTGAAAGACACCGTGGTACCCGAGGGCGCTTACGCGCTGGAAGAGTATCTGGATCTGGTCCGCGAGGCGGCCCGCGAGGGCGACACGCTGCTGTTCTTCGGCGACGGCAGCCGCAAATTCGAAGAGCAGATAAGGGCATCTTTGGAAGGTCCGTGCTGCGGCGAAGGTCCTGCTTTTGCCGTGGAGTTCGCGGACGACGGGCACTATCTGCAGCGCGCGGACAGCGTAGCGGCGCTCGGCGCAAAGCTCTTTGAGGCGGGCAGGGTAAAGGACTGCTATACCGCGCAGCCCAACTACCTGAGAGCAGCGGAACCGGACAGACAGAAGAAAAAGAGCGCGGAGGGAAAGCGATGAGCGAGGTCACTTTCAGACTTGCGCTTCCGACCGATCTGGACGAGATCTGCGCGCTCGAGGAACAGTGCTTTCCGGAGGATCCTTGGT
>JAFZRK010000131.1 GCA_017619905.1 Bacillota bacterium | reverse complement strand
CGATCCGAAGGCACGGGCTGCCCGGGTCTGTGGCTGCAAGTCCAGGCCAGCTATGGGCAAAGGGACCCACGTAAGCAGGAGCACGGCTCCTCGTGATCATGGCATAGCTTAGAAGTAAGTCCGCGGAATATCCGAGCACGGCAGGTGTGGGGTCAAAGGCCAGGTCAGCCGGGCAGCCCGTACTTTCGGAGAATCAAAGACCGCCGGCATATCGCCGGCGGCCGTTCTTTTATTAAGTTATTCTTTTAAGCGCCCGCGCTGTTCCGCGGCAGCGCTGCTGCGACTATTCGGTTATCAGCAGGCCGTAGCCGCCGTCTTTCCTCTTGTATACCACGTTGGTGGTGCCGCCTTCCGGGTCGCGGTAGATGAAGAAGCTGTGCTCCAGCATCTCCATCTGCAGTATCGCCTCTTCGGAGGTCATGGGGGTGAGCGTGAAGCGCTTGGTGCGCACTATTCTGCCCTCTTCGGCCTCTTCCACGTCCGGAAGTTCGCTTGCGATAACAGCTCCCTGATCCTTATGCCTCTTTACGAGCCGGGACTTGAAGCGCGACATCTGCTTGGACAGCTTGTCGATCACCTGGTCCAGACAGTAAAGAAGGTCCGCGTTGCTCTCCTCCGCGCGGAAGGTCATTCCGCCCGCGGTGATGGTTGCCTCCAGCTTAGCAAGGCCGCTCTTGACCTCGGAGAGCATCACGTTTGCCTCCGCGTCCTTGGCGAAATACTTGTCCAGCTTGCTGAGCTTGCCTTCGATCTTGTCGCGGAGCGCCTGGCTGGGATTTAAGTTCCTGCTATTGATGTTGACTTGCATAGTAGAACCTCCTTATGTTTTCCTGATTACATTATACACCATTTTGTGTTAAAAACGTGACGAAGTTGCGGAAGCCGCGGTCTTTTTTTCAGGCAGCGGCCCGGCGCAAAAAAACTTTTTGGAGCAACCTGTTTTCAGTTGCACACCGCTGCGCAAGAGTGTATAATCTTTATTGTTAAAGGAGAACGATCATGAGCAGCTTAATGGAATACAAAGGATATCACGGCAAAGTTGAGTACAGCAGCGACGAAAAGCTCTTCCACGGAAGGGTGATAGACATCGACGACACCATCGCGTTCGCCGGCGCTTCCGTCGCGGAACTGGAGAAAACGTTCAAGGACGCCATAGACGGCTACGTCGAATGGTGCGAGCAGATAGGCAAGGCGCCCGCCAGAGAGTACAAGGGCTCCTTCAACGTCCGCATCGCCTCCGACCTGCACAGGGAGGCCGCTCTGGCCGCCGCTCAGGCAGGCAGCACCCTCAACCAGTTCGTGGCCGACGCCATTAAGGAAAAGCTCTTCAGATTATAACGCAAGAAAACAGACCCCGCTTACTGCGGGGTCTTTGTTTTCCATATCGAACGGCCCCGCGCGGAAGGCGCATGGCCGTTTGCTTTTTTGTAATAACAAATAATGAAACGCCTGATCGGGCTGTTATTTGTACGAATCGTACAGCTTCCTGAACACCGGCAGCGAGCGCTCTATCATGTCGTAGTCCACGCAGTACGCCAGACGCACGTAGCCGGGACAGCCGAAGCCGGTACCGTTGACTACCAGCAGATCCAGCGCCTTGGCCCTCTCGCAGAAGGCCTCCGTGTCGTCGCCTAGAATCTTCAGGAACAGGTAGAACGCGCCCTGCGGCTTGACGCACTCGTAGCCGATCTCCTTAAGACCGCCGTAAAGCAGGTCGCGGTTCTTTCTGTACTCATCTATGTCCGAAGTCTGGCCGGTAACGCGGCCCACGACCTTCTGCATCAAGCTGGGAGCGCAGACGTACCCTAAGCTCCTGCCCGCTCCGCACACCGCGGCGTAGACCCTGTCGTGGTCCTCCACTTCCTGCGGCACCAGCACGTAGCCGATACGCTCGCCCGGCAGCGAGATGGACTTGCTGTAGGAGTAGCACACCAGCGTGTTCTTATAGTACTTTGTAACGAACGGGACTTCCAGTCCGTCGTACACGATCTCCCGGTAGGGTTCGTCGCTTATAAGCACTATGGCGTGGCCAGTCTCCGCGGACTTGCGCGCCAGAAGAAGCGCCAGCTTCATTATGGTCTCCTCCGAGTACACTGCTCCGGAGGGGTTATTCGGCGAGTTGATTATCACGGCGCGGGTCTTAGGGCCTATCGCCGCCTCGAGCGCCTTAAAGTCTATCTGGAAAGCCGTGGTATCCGCGGGGACCACAACCAGCTTCGCGCCTGCGTTGCCCGCAAACACTCCGTACTCCGGGAAGAAGGGCGCTATGGCTATCACCTCGTCGCATTCCGGAGTAACCAGAGCGCCCAGGCATATGGCGAGCGAAGCCGCGGCTCCGCAGGTCATGTAGAAGTCGTCCCTGCCGAAAGCCGTGCCGAAGCGCTTGTTGAGGTCGTCCGCTATCGCCTGGCGCACGCCTGCGTCGCCCTGCGCGGATGTGTAGCCGTGGACCGCTATGGACGGCTGGCTGTCCAGTATGTCCTTAATGGTCTCGTTGACGCTGCCCGGTGACGGCACCGCGGGGTTGCCTAAGCTGTAGTCGTAGATGTTCTGCCTGCCCACCTGCGCCGCGCGCATGTTGCCGTATTCGAACAGCTCGCGGATGACGGATCTTGCGCTTCCAAGCGCGTACATTCTGTCGGAGATGATCATGGTCCTGCTCCTTTCAATCATTTATTAACCCAGTTGACGGGCTCTTCGCCGTTCGCGACGCGGAATATGTTATCCCAGATGGTGCGGTACGCCTTGCGGAACATGTTGATGGTGACGCCCGCTATGTGCGGCGTAAACAGCACCCTGTCCCCAAGCTCTTCCGGCATGTTCAGGAACTCGTTGTCCGTAAGCACCGGTTCCGGCGCTATGGTGTCGAACGCCGCCCGCAGCAGCTTGCCGCTCCTGAGCGCGTCTATTACGTCCGCGTTCACCATCAGTTCCCCGCGCGAAGTGTTGATGAGCATCGCGCCGTCCTTCATCTTGGCCAGGAACTCCCTGTCCACCATTCCCGCGGTCTGCGGAGTTACCGGAAGATGCAGACTAACAATGTCGCAAGCCGCCAGAAGCTCGTCTCTTTCCAGGAACTTCGCGCCGGTGGCCAGCTCTTCCGCCCTGGGCTGCCTCGCGACCGTAAAGAACACCTCCGGCCCGAAGGGCCTCAGCATCCTTACGACTTCCTTTGCGATGTCCCCAAAGCCGATGAGCCCTATCTTAAACTCGGAGAGCTCGTGGACTCCGGCCTTCATCATGGCGGACTTGGTCTCTATCTGGCGGCCTTCCAGCACCGCCCTGAAGCCAAACAGCACGTCGCGGGCAAGCGCAAGCATCATCATAACGGTGTGCTCCGCTACCGCCGAAGCATTGGCGCCCTTGTTGTTGCACACGAATATGCCGCGCTCCGCAGCCGCCTTGATGTCCACGCCGTTGTAGCCCACGCCCTCCGAATGGATGAGCTTAAGCTTCGGCATGGCGTCCATGTGCGCCGCGGTAAACGTGCCTATGGCGTCGATTATTACGTACTCGGCGTCTTTGGCCTTCTCCGCCAGTTCCTCCGGGGAGATCTGCCCCGGCAGCGGTATCAGCTCCGCGCCTTTAATGTCTATGTCCGCGCCGAACTTCTCCTGACGCGGCATCGCTCCT
>JAFZRK010000130.1 GCA_017619905.1 Bacillota bacterium | reverse complement strand
TTTTTTACCCCCTGTTTTATATTGTTTCATAAGCTTGTAAACGTCTTTGCTGACCCAGCCGGAAACGTCCGCGCCCAGACTGAAATTGGTGCGGACGATAGAAGAACTGATGTATGAGTACTCCGGTCTGGTCATAATGTATATTGTCTCGCAGCTGCCCTTGAAGAAGTAGTCGTAGAGCTGAGCGAGACTGATCTCGTAGTCGAAGTCGCTTACGTTGCGCAGACCTCTGACTATGAAGTCGAAACCGTTGTTGAGGACGTATGTTGGCAGATGGTCCGAGAACGACACTATCTCAACGTTCTTGATGTGTTTAAGAGCCGCCTTCACCATCTCCGTACGCTGCTCCAGCGTAAAGAAGCTCTCCTTGGAGTAGTTCACCACCACGCCCACTACGAGAGTGTCGCAGAGTCTGGACGCCCTTTCGATGACGTCCACGTGTCCTACGGTTATGGGGTCGAAGGTGCCGCAGCAAAAGCCCTTTTTCATTGTGTCTTCCTCCGGTATATCGTAAGCCCTGTCTTGCCGTAACGCCTGGATCTGAAGCATTCCAGGTCCCTGTACTCCTCCGGCAGCTTGTCGTGAACGTCGTGTTCGCAGACGATCATTCCGTCCGGAGCCAGGTTACCGCTGTCCATTATATTGTCCAGCGCTTCCAGGATGTAACCGTCCGCGTAAGGAGGATCCAGAAAATAGAAGTCGATCCTTTCCTTGACGCGCGCTATGGCGCTTCTGAAATCAGCGTTCAGCAGCACCGATCTGTCCTGGGCTTTGCAGATGGCGACGTTGTCTTTGACCAGTTTAAGGGAATCCTTGGAAGAATCCGAGAAATACGCCCTGACAGCCCCGCGGCTCAGCGCTTCCAGCCCCATGTTTCCGCTCCCGGCAAAGACGTCCATTACGACCGTCTTATCCGTAAAAAACGGAAGTATGATGCTGAAAACGGCCTCTTTCACCTTGTCGCTGGTGGGCCGTACGGAGTAGTCCGGAGGCGATTTTAAACGTCTCCCTCTGAATTCGCCTGCTATGATTCTCATATTAAATAATTTTAACACATATCAGAGTGTTAGTCTATCGCTTTGCATGTACTTATTTCTGAGGCACTCTGCAAAATAAGCGTTCTGAGGATCGCACAGAGACGGGTCTTTGGCGAGCATCGCTTTTACATCCCTGAGCGCCTGAACAGCCACCGCGCTGTGCTTTACGGGGTCCGCAAGACGCAGCTGCGGAAGTCCGTGCTGCCTGTACCCAAAGAACTCTCCGGGACCCCGTATCTCCAGGTCCTTGTTCGCTATAACGAACCCGTCCGTGGTGCTGCACATGATCTCCGCCCTTTCGACCGCGGTCTCGCTGTCGCTGTCCGTAATGATGAGGCAGTAGGACTTGTGCACGCCCCTGCCTACGCGGCCTCTGAGCTGGTGCATCTGAGCAAGGCCGAAACGCTCCGAGTTCTCAATGAGCATTACAGTGGCGTTCGGAACGTCTATGCCGACTTCTATGACTACCGTGGAGACCAGTATCTGAAGCTCTCCGGAATAGAAGCGCTCCATGACGGAGTCTTTCTCCTGCTGGGACATGCGGCCGTGCAGAAGCCCGCATTTAAGATCCGGGAAGCGGCTCTTCACTTCTTCGAAGAGCGCCTCTGCGGAATAAGCATCCAGAGCTTCGGAATCCTCTATGAAAGGCGCAACCACATATGCCTGACGGCCGGACCTGACTTCCTTCTCCAGCAGATCATAAGCATTATTGCGTCCCGCGGCGTCGTAGCGAGTCGTCTCGACGGGCATCCTTCCAGGAGGAAGCTCGTCAATGATCGAAATATCCAGGTCCGCGTACAGAACTACGGCAAGCGTCCTTGGTATGGGAGTAGCTGTCATTACCAGCACATCAGGACTTACGCCTTTGGCAGACAGAGTCTCCCTCTGGCTGACGCCGAACCTGTGTTGTTCGTCCGTTATTACAAGGCCCAGATCCTTATAGACGACGTTGTCGGATATTAGCGCGTGAGTGCCGACTGCGATATCCACGCTGCCGTCCGCAAGGCCCTTCAGGACCCTGCGTTTTTCCGCGGAAGTCATGGAGGAAGTGAGCAGTTCTATATGCGCGCCTGAGCCGCTGAAAAGCTTTCCAAGCGTTTCAAAATGCTGGCGGGCCAATATGTCGGTGGGAGCCATGAAAGCGCTCTGAGAACCGTTTTTGTACGCTGTGAACATGGCTGCGCAGGCCACCGCGGTCTTGCCGCTTCCCACATCGCCCTGGACCAGACGGTTCATGGCCTTGTCGCTTTGCATATCCGCAAGTATCTCCGAAAGAGCTCTGCTCTGAGCACCCGTCAGCTTGTAAGGAAGCCGGTCTGTAAACTCCTTGGCAAAGGAAGTATCGAAGCTGCGACCCGTCCTTCCGCGTCCGCCTCTGGTCCTTGACAGCGCAAGAGCAGTGTCAAGATAGAAGAGTTCCTCGTATACAAGTCTGTATCTTGCCGCGCGGAAAGGTCCGTCGTCCTCCGGATAGTGTATGTTCCTGCATGCGTAATCGATGCCGCATAAGTTTGCAGAAGCGATGGCTGTTGCCGGAAGCGTCTCGCGGAGCTCGTCAAGATGCTCGAGGGCTTTGCCCGAAAGGTTCCTTACGTCCTTCTGCGTAAGCCCTCTGGTAAGTGGATAGACCGGGAGTATACCGTCCTGAGCGTCCGGATCGGCAGCGGAATACGAGGGGTGGAACATGGTCACCCTGCCGTTCTCCGCCTTAACTTTGCCGAAGAAGCGGAAGAGCTGACCCGCCTTGAACTGAGGCAGAAGATAGGTGCCGTTGAAGAAGAGCGCCTCCATGCGTCCGGTGTCGTCCTCGGCCAGAACATGAAGAGTCCTCTTGCGCCCGAAACCCCTTCCGAGCGTGGCCCTCAGGACACGCGCCGTCACGACGGCCTTTTCACCGTCAGTCAGCAGGCAGATCTGCTTTTTGTTGCGCAGATCCTCGTACTCGCGCGGATAAAGATCCAGAACGTCCGCCACCTTCTCTATTCCGAGGCGCAAAAAAGCTTCGGCCTTTTTAGGACCGACGCCTTTGACATCCGTTACCGGTGAATACAGACCTATGCTATTCCTGCTGTTCGTCTTCTGTGCCACGATAACTGTATACTATGCTGCGTTTTACTGAATTCCTGAGAGTCGTCATCTGGACGACCTCTATCACGATGTCCTCTACCGGAAGTTCCAGAGATTCCACGGCGGCTTTTATCATGTAATCCAGTATTCCGCCGGCGATCTCCTTAATGCTGCAGCCAATGCGTATGCTGAGCGCAGCGTAAACGTAGAGACCGTCCTCGCCGCAGCGTATCTGACGCTCTCCGGTGTATTTTGCCTTGCCCTCCCAGGGGGATATGGCTTCGGCAAGAAGCTGGCTGACCAGCGCTTCGTTAAGGGTTATGACACCCAGATCGTTAGTCTCTTTCGATAGCATGGATATATTATAGCAAACTTTAGTAAAAAAATCTTGCTAAAGCAAATACCTTGTGCTATAATTTCTTGGTCTGAAAAGAAAACACGCACCGCAAAAGGTGCTTAAAGCTTGAAATTTCAACCATTTGCGGTAAGGAGGAATCAAAATGTCCAAGAAGTGCGAGATCTGCGGCAAGGGTCAGGTATCCGGAAACAACGTATCCCACTCCAATCGTCACACGAGAAGAAAGTGGAACGCCAACATACAGACTGTAAAAGTGGAAGAGAACGGAACCACCAGAAGGATCAACGTATGCACACGCTGCATCAAGTCCGGAAAAGTTTCCAGAGCGTAATACCAATTATTGCTAACACCGCTGCAGTCGATGGCTGCAGCTTTTTTTATCAGTAAAGGAGAAAGATGGACACAGTTCCCCGATCGCCCTGGGCATGGGTGATCATTCTTTTGTTCATAGCGGCGTTCTTTGCTGTAAGCGAGACCGCCATTGCTTCCGCTAACAGAAATAAACTGCGCGTCGCATCCGAACGCGGAGACAGCCGGGCAGACAGAGCCCTCTTCGTTCTGGACAATTTCGACAGAGCGATAACCACCATCCTCATTTGCACCAACATCGTCCACATAGCGGCCGCGGCGGTAGTTACGGTCTATGTTTCCGCGCGCTACGGGACGGGCATGGTAAGCATAAGCACTTTGATCATGACGGTGCTTGTTTTCTTCTTCGGTGAGATGCTCCCCAAGAGCATAGCCAAAAAGTACGCGAACCGGCTCACGCTTTCCAATTCCGGCATCATCATCTTCCTCATGAAAGTCCTCACTCCCCTCTCCTTCGTCCTGGCGAAGATCGGAGGGCTGGCTTCGCGTCTTACGAAAGCCGAGCAGGAACTTACGGTAACCGAGGACGAGCTCCACGACATAATCGAGGACATGACGGAAGAAGGAACGCTGGAGGAGGATGAAGGTGAACTCATCCAGTCCGCCATCGAATTCGGCGACATTACCGTAAAGACCATAATGACGCCCATAGACAAGGTGGAGGCCGTCAACGCGGAGGACAGCGCGGAAGACATCCTGGAGCACATTAAGAGCCAGGTACACAGCAGGCTGCCCGTGTATTCCGGCGACCTCAACCATATAATCGGCATACTTCAGATAAGAAACTACATACGCGCATACCTTACGGATAAGAACGACCTGGACATAAGAAAGCTGCTCAACAAGCCGCTGTTCATAAGCCAGGACCTTAACATAGACGATCTCCTGCCGATAATGGCGGAGCATCAGTTCACACTTGCGGTGGCGCACGACGGACACGGTCACAGCACCGGAGTGGTCTCCGTGGAGGATATCCTTGAGGAGCTCGTCGGCGAGATCTGGGACGAGGACGACAAGGACAAGGGAGGCGAAACACTATGATCATAGCACTTTTCGCAGCCCTTATAGCATGCGTAGCCCTTTCCGGTTTCTTCTCCGGAGCGGAGATGTCCTACTCCTCCTGCAGCAGGATCCGCATGGAGAATCTTAAAGACAGCGGAGACAAGCGCGCGGCCCGAGCATTTATCATACTGGAGAACTTCGACGACGCCCTTGGCGCGATACTTACAGGAAACAATCTTGTAAACATTGCTGCTTCTTCCATCGGCTCCGTGATCATCATAAAGCTGATGGGCAGCGGCTACGCGTGGCTGTCCACGGTGGTCGTTACAGTTATAGTGATAATCTTCGGCGAGACCATACCCAAGATCAGAGCCAAGAAGATCTCCAACACGCTGGCGCTCAGATACTCTGCTCCGGTAAAATGCCTGATGACGGTCCTTAAGCCGTTCGTATTCGTCGTCATAAAGCTGGTGGATCTCCTGACAAGAGAGCTCAAGGGCGAGGACGCGGACATGGACGAGGATACCGCAGCGGAAGAAGCCATAGACGAGCTCCAGACGATCATAGAGACCGCCGAGGACGAGGACGTCCTGGACGAGGACCAGTCGGAACTTGTGCAGGCCGCGATAGATTTTCTGGACGTAGCTGCCTACGAGGCGATGACCAGCCGCGTGGACGTGGAAGCCATAGACATAGACGACGAACGCGAGGACATCCTCGCAGTCATCATGGAGGACACCGCGTTCTCAAGGATACCGGTCTATGAAGAAAGCATAGACAATATAATAGGCATACTCTACCTCAACCACTTCCTTAAGGCATACACCGAGTCCGAGGACGTGGACATACGCTCGCTGCTGATGAAGCCGCTCTACGTATACAAGACGACCAAGCTGACGTCAGTCCTGGACCAGCTGCGCGCAGAAAAGCAGCACATGGCCATTGTCTGCGACGAATACGGCGGAACGCTCGGCATCATAACCATGGAGGACATCCTGGAAGAGATAGTCGGCGACATTTGGGACGAGGAAGACGAGATCGAAGAGGACGAGGTCAAGGAGCTTTCCGAGAACCTGTTCGAACTGGACGGAGACCTTGGAATAGACGATTTCTGCGAGACCGTGGGCATAGACCCGGACGAGTTCGAGAGCGACTCCGACACGGTAGGCGGCTGGGCGCTCGAGCATTTCGAGACCTACCCTGTGAACGGGGATACCTTCGAGGACGAAGACCTTAAGGTAACGATACTGGAGATCGACGAACGGCGCGTTGAACGGCTGCTCGTGGAACGCCTGCCTATCGAAGAAGACTGATGAACGATGAAGCCCCGTACGACCCGGGGCTTTTTTTATTACTTATTCCTCGGACGATGTTTATATTGGACACGCAAAAATGCTATAATGTCTTGAAAGTTTAGATGTAATAAGGAGGTCGGAACATGGCAAATAAATACGCAGGAACAAAGACAGAGCAGAATCTTCTGACAGCTTTCGCGGGAGAATCCCAGGCGAGGAACAAGTACGACTACTTCGCTTCCAAAGCAAAGAAGGAGGGCTTTGAGCAGATAGCCGAGCTGTTCTCCAAGACAGCCCTCAACGAAAAAGAGCACGCGAAGCTCTGGTTCAAGGAGCTGGAAGGCATAGGAGATACACCCGCCAACCTTGCGGCTGCTGCGGACGGGGAAAACTACGAGTGGACAGACATGTACGATGGCTTCGCCAAGGTCGCTGACGAGGAAGGTTTCCCGGAGCTGGCGGCGAAATTCAGAGGCGTCGCCGCCATCGAAAAGTCGCACGAAGAGCGCTACAGGGCACTTCTTAAGAACATAGAGACTGCTCAGGTGTTTGAGCGTTCGGAGATAAAGGTCTGGGAGTGCAGGAACTGCGGTCACATAGTCGTTGGTTCCAAAGCGCCGGAGGAATGCCCGGTATGCGCCCACCCCAGAGCGTACTTCGAGCTCAGGGTCGAGAACTACTGATCACGCGACTTGTTCAGAAAGCAACAAAAAGGCCGCGCTCTTATGGCGCGGTCTTTTATATTGCATTTATGTGCTTATTCGATCAGATGTCGATCTCCAGCGTCACCGGGCAGTGGTCGGAACCCTGGATGTCGCCTCTTATCACGACATCTTTCACCTTTCCAGCTATGCGGTCGGAGACGATGAAGTAGTCTATTCTCCACCCCACGTTCCTCTCGCGCGCCTTCATGCGGTAGCTCCACCAGCTGTACTCTATCCTGTCAGGGTAGAGCATCCTGTAAGCGTCCTTAAAACCGCAGCCGAGAAGCTCAGTGAACGCCGCCCTCTCCTCGTCGGAAAAGCCAGCATTGTGATGGTTCGTGTCCGGGTTCTTAAGGTCAATCTCGTTGTGCGCGACGTTGAGATCGCCGCACATTATCAGCGGCTTTTGCGCGTCCAGCTTTTTGAGATACTCCCTGTTGGCGGCTTCCCATTCCAGGCGGTACGGAAGGCGCGCCAGCTCGTTCTGGGAGTTGGGAGTATAGTTCGTGACCATGAAGAAGTCCGGAAATTCAAGGGTTATCGCCCTGCCCTCCTTATCGTGGCCTTCGGCGTCTATGTCGTAACGGACTGAAAGCGGCTCGGCCTTTGTGAATATGGCGGTGCCGGAATAGCCCTTCTTTTCCGCGCTGTTCCAGTACTGCCTGTATTCCGGAAAGTCAGCGGAAAGATCCACCTGATCCGGCTGGGCTTTGGTCTCCTGGATGCAGAAGATATCGGGATCCTCCGCATGTAAGAAATCGATCATCCCTTTGCCCATGCAGGCGCGTATTCCGTTTACGTTCCAGGTTATTATCTTCATAGGTATCCTCTTGATTCGCTGCGCGTCGGCATGAGCAGCCCGTAAGCCGGGTTCTGTCGTGGACGGTCATCTTTCTAGGGCCTGCATTGCTGCAGGTCTCAAGCGACCTACCTTACGGGAAGAGACGGGCCGCCTCCTTTCAGGCATTATCCTTTCGGAATTGCCTCCCTTCTTGGTCTTGCTCCGGATGGGGTTTACACTGACGGCCCATGTTACCATGGACCCGGCAGGCTCTTACCCTGCCTTTTCACCCTTACCGCTGTTTGCGGCGGTTGTTTTCTGTTGCACTTTCCTTGGGATCGCTCCCACCGGCCGTTAGCCGGCATCCTTGCCCTATGGAGCCCGGACTTTCCTCCCGCGCGGGATCCCTCCCGTGCCGGCGACCGTCTGGACTGCTCGTGACGAAACAGGCCGTATCTTTTATATTCTTCTTAAAAACGGTTCCTGATGGCTTTCTGTCTTGTATATCTCTATCTGCCCCATGGTCAGAAGACCAAACTGTTTCTCCATGCACGGAACGAATATCCATTCCGTACCGGCGTGACCCGCGGAGATGTAGCACATTCCGGACTCACTGCAGTAAGATGCTTCGTGGTGCTTGAATTCACCGGTTACGAACAGGTCTGCGCCTGCGTTATACGCAGCCTCCCAGTATTCGGTCCCGTCGCCGGTGCAGACGGCGACTCTGCTTATCAGCTTGTCCGGG
>JAFZRK010000129.1 GCA_017619905.1 Bacillota bacterium | reverse complement strand
CGGGGCGGAAGTCGAAAGGATAGACCTCTCCGGCGATCAGGATGCGGTGATAGAGACACAGTACGGCGTCAACACCGTCACCGTAAAGGACGGTTACGTATACATCAGCGAGTCCGACTGCCGCGGACAGGACTGCGTGCGCATGGGCGGCATCTCGCGCCCGGGGCAGATGATAGTCTGTCTGCCGCATCACCTTACCGTAACCATAGAGGGCGGGAGCAGCGACCCTGACGCCCCCGACGCAGTGATAAAGTAGGTGGCGGGCATGGCGGACATCAAAGCATTCAGCAGCACAAGAAAGCTCACCACATGCGCGCTTCTGTCGGCGCTGGCGCTGATCTTCTCGTACATAGAGTTCCTGCTGCCCCTCAGTCTGGGCGTGCCGGGCATCAAGATAGGCCTCGCCAACATAGTGGTGGTCCTTGCGCTCTACTCGCTGGGAGCGGGCTACGCGCTGGCGGTCAACCTTATAAGGATAGCGCTGTCGGCGCTGCTGTTCGGGAACCTGTTCTCGGCGGTGTACGCGCTGTGCGGAGCGCTGTTCAGCTTAGCGGTGATGCTGCTGCTCAAGAAGCCGGACATCTTCAGTCTTACCGGAGTGTCCATGGCGGGAGGCGCGGCGCACAACATCGCGCAGCTTGCGGCAGCGGCGGTCATAGCCGGCTCCGCTAAAGTGTTTATTTATCTGCCCGTTCTGGTCCTTGCCGGCGCAGCCGCGGGGATATTCAACGGCGCAGTCTGCACCCTTGTTTTGAGGAAGATAAAATGAGTCATCTGGAAGAGATCAAAAAGGAACTGGAAAAGCTGGACAAGACGTCCGGGCTCATCCAGAGCGGGGAACCCATCCCCAGCCGTCCGGAGGTGAGGGCGGTCGTCCTGGACACGCTCAGCGTGCTGTTCCCCAACTACTTTACGGCGGAGAAGGACGCGTCGCTTACGCTGATAGAGGCCCGTCTGGCCCGTCAGATAGCCATGGCGGAGCAGTTCTCCGAGACTGAGGCGGAGCTGAGCCCGCAGGACATCGCAAAGCAGTTCATCGACGCGCTGCCGGAGGTAAAGCGGCTCCTGCTGACGGACATCGAAGCGCTCTACGAGGGCGACCCGGCGGCCAAGTTCCGCGACGAAGTAATAATCTGCTACCCCGGCTTCTTCGCCACGGCGGTGTACCGTCTGGCCCACGTGCTCTACGGGTACAAGGTGCCTCTGGTGCCGCGCATAATGACGGAGTTCGCGCACGAAAAGACCGGCGTGGACATACACGCGGGCGCGCAGATAGGGGAGTACTTCTTCATCGACCACGCCACCGGCATAGTAATAGGCGAGACCACCGTGATAGGGGACCACGTAAAGCTCTATCAGGGCGTCACTCTGGGCGCCAAGAGCTTCGAGCTGGACGAGAACGGCAACCCCATCAAGAACATAAAGCGCCATCCCAACATAGGTAATAACGTCGTCATATACGCAAATGCCACCATACTCGGCGGCAACACGTACATAGGCGATAACAGCATAATAGGAGCCAGCACCTGGATAATCGAATCCGTGCCCGAAGGCAGCCGCGTATTCTACTCCGCGGACACCGCGAAGGCCATGGAATTCTGGGGCGACTACGGTTCCGGCATCTAAAAGCAAAACAGCCCGGGGAACACCCGGCAGCACGTAAAATGGACCCGGCGGACAGGCCGGAGCCCGGAAAGGAAAGACATGAAAAAGACAGTATTAAGAAAGTACGCGCATCTCATAGCGGCCAAGGGCGTAAACGTCCAGAAGGGCCAGGAAGTGTTCATAGTGGCGGAGCTGGATCAGCCGGAATTCGTAAAGATGCTGGTCGAGGAGTGCTACAAGCTGGGCGCTAAGACCGTAGTTGTGGACTGGACCTACCAGCCGCTGCAGAAGGTCAACACCCGCTACAGAAGCTTAAAGACCCTCAGCACGCTGGAGGATTACGACGCCGCGCGCTGGCAGCACTACGTGAACGTCATCCCGTGCCGCATCTATCTTGAGTCCGAGGACCCGGACGGCCTTAAGGGCATAGATCAGAAGAAGCTCTCCAAGGCCATGCAGAAGAAGATGCCGCTGATCCGCAGCTACAGGGATCAGATAGAGAACAAGTACCAGTGGTGCATAGCCGCTGTTCCGGGCGAAAAGTGGGCAAGAAAGCTCTTCCCCGAGCTCAGCAAGCGCCAGGCCGTTGAGAAGCTCTGGGAGGCCATCCTTTCCTGCGCGAGAGTAACGGACGATCCGATGGCCGCGTGGGACGCCCACAACAAGGACCTGAAGGAGCGCTGCAAGTACCTCAACTCCCTTGGCATAGACAGCTTGGAGTACAAGTCCTCCAACGGCACGGACTTCAAGGTCTGGATGATAGAGGGCAGCCACTTCAACGGCGGCGCGGACACGTCGCTGCAGGGCATAGTCTACGCAACCAAGCCGCTGTCCTACAACGGTCAGCTTATTGAGAACTTCTGGGTACGCTTCGAAGACGGCAAGGCCACTAAGTGGGGCGCCGAAAAGGGCGAGGACATCCTGGGCGAGATAATAAAGATGGACGAGGGTTCCTGCATGCTGGGCGAAGTTGCTCTGGTGCCTTATGACTCCCCGATCCAGAACAGCGGGCTTCTGTTCTATAACACCCTGTTCGACGAGAACGCGGCCTGCCATCTGGCGCTGGGCTTCGGCTTCGCGGACACCATAGACGGTTTTGAGAACATGACACTTGCCGAGTGCCAGGAGAAGGGCGTAAACAAGTCCTTCATGCACGTGGACTTCATGATCGGTTCCGCGGACCTGAGCATAGTCGCCAACACCCGCGACGGCAAGAAGGTGCAGATATTCAAGGACGGCAACTGGGCGTTCTAAGGACGTTTCCGCAGCATTGCGCGGACGGCAGCCGGACGATCCGGCAGACAAAGGAGGCCGCTGTGAAAGTAGCACTCATAGGAGCGATGCCGCGTCAGGAGAAGTTCGGCGCGGACATAGACATTAAAGGCGCGGAGCT
>JAFZRK010000128.1 GCA_017619905.1 Bacillota bacterium | reverse complement strand
GGCGAGCTGTCCAGGATAATGCTTGCGCTCAAGCGCATAACGGGAGACATAGGCGGCGTTCCGTCCATGATCTTCGACGAGATAGACAGCGGAATAAGCGGAAAGACAGCGGGAGTCGTAGGAGACAAGCTGCGCGGGCTTTCCAGAGACCATCAGATCGTTTGCATTACGCATCTTCCGCAGATAGCGGCAAAGGGCGATCACAACTACAGGATAGAAAAACACGCGGACCTCATAAGCACGCATACCACCGTGGTGCCTCTTTCCGAGGAGGAGCTTACGGAGGAGATAGCGCGTCTTCTGTCCGCTTCCGAGATAACCGACGCCGCCCGGCTGGCAGCAAAGGAACTGCTTAAAAAATGATCGAGAACATCAACTGGTATCCGGGACACATGAAGAAGACCCGCGAGCTTATCGCCGAAAACCTTAAGCTCGTGGACCTTGTCGTGGAACTTCTGGATGCCAGGATCCCCATGTCCAGCCGCAATCCGGTGATCGGCTCTCTGACGGGCTCCAAAAGGCGCTTAACGGTCCTTAACAAGGCCGATCTGGCCGACGCCGGGGAAACTATCGAATGGCAGAAAAAACTCGCTGAAAACGGCGATTTTGTTATTTCGCTCAATTCGAACTCAGGGGACGGCACCAAGCAGCTGCTGAAGATGCTGGAGCGCATACAGGACGAGAACAACAAGGACCGCACCCGGAAAAGGAACCTCCGCCTGATGATAGTCGGCATTCCGAACGTGGGCAAATCCTCGCTGATAAACCGGCTCACGGGAAGCAAGTCCGCAAAGACCGGGGACAAGCCGGGAGTCACCCGCGGCAAGCAGTGGCTGTCGCTGTCCAACGGTATGATGCTGCTCGATACACCGGGAATACTCTGGCCGAAGTTCGAGGATAAGGACGTGGCGCTCAACCTCGCGTTCTGCGGATCCATAAAGGACGAGATAATGGACGTGTCGGACCTTGGCCTTGAGCTTATCGCGCGGCTCAGCACCGTGGCTCCGGATCGCCTGTGCGCACGGTACAAACTGGACAAGATAGAAGAGACACCGCTGCTCACCATGGAAGCGATAGCCAGGAAGAGGGGCTTCATAATGAGCGGGCAGAGGATAGACTACGAGAGGACCGCCAAGACCGTCCTGGACGAGTTCCGTTCCTCTACGATAGGGCGCATAACGCTGGAAAAAGCATGAAGATAATAGGCATAGACCCCGGATATGCCATAATGGGCTACGGGATAATAGAAAAAGACGGAAACGAGCACCGTCTCATAGATTACGGAGTGCTTACCACGGACAAGGACATGTCGATGCCGGACCGGCTCAAGACGCTTTACAACGGACTTATGGACGTGATCGCTGAGCATCAGCCGGAGGAGGCGGCCATAGAGCAGCTGTACTTCAACACCAACCAGACCACGGCCATATTCGTAGGGCAGGCCAGGGGAGTTGCGATACTCGCCTGCGCCAACAACGGTCTGGGAATATACGAATACACGCCACTGCAGATAAAGACGTCGATAACCGGCTACGGGCGCGCCGAAAAGAAGCAGATGCAGAACATGGTCCGGATGTATCTGGGGCTGGACGAGGTCCCCAAGCCGGACGACGCAGCGGACGCGCTTGCTGCAGCGATCTGCCACAGCAGGCACAACACAGCCAGCAAACGAAGCTTTAGAATGAAGTAATTGCAAAAGGTTTACATAAGAGATATTATGATACACTACATCAAAGGCACAATAACCGAAAAAGAACAGGGCTATGTGGTCGTTGAGAACTCCGGCGTGGGCTTCCTGGTATACGTTCCGCTTGGAGACGCGGCGTATCTGGAAAGCGACGGCCCGGTAACGCTCTACACGTCCATGCAGGTGAAAGAGGACGACATATCGCTCTACGGCTTTTCCGACAGGACGGCGCTCAGGATCTTCGAGATGCTCATAACCGTGTCCGGAGTCGGCGCCAAGGCGGCAATGTCAATACTGTCCGCGCTTACGCCCGCTGAGCTCAGGAAGGCCGTTATCGCAGGCGACGTAAAGGCGATAAGTTCCGCTAACGGAGTCGGCAAGAAGACCGCCGAACGCGTGGTACTGGAGCTTCGCGACAAGTTCGTTAAGATGGAAGGACTCAGCAGTTCCGGCAGTTCGCCGGTAATAAGGCCAATGCCAGTTTCCGGCGAGAGAGCCAAGGCCGTCAGCATGCTGATAGCCACCGGCGCGTCAAGAGCCGACGCCGAAAGGGCTGTCGCAGCCATAGAGGATGACGGTCTCAAGGCGGGCCAGTACTTCATGCAGGCAGCTAAAACGTTCAAATAGAGGGAAAAATGGATCAGGATGACAGAGTAGTAAGCACGTCCATGCAGGGCGAGGATGCTTACATGGAAAACAAGATAAGGCCTCAGCGCTTTGAGGATTTCTCCGGACAGACCACCGTCGTGGACAATCTTAAGGTGTATATGCAGGCCGCTCAGCTGAGAGGAGAGCCGCTGGACCACGTGCTGTTCTATGGTCCTCCGGGCCTTGGAAAAACGACGCTCGCAGGCATCATAGCCCGCGAGATGAAGGGCCATTTCTACATCAGTTCCGGGCCTGCGCTCACCAAGCCCATAGACCTTGCCGCTGTGCTTACCGGCATAGAGGAAGGCGACGTGCTCTTCATAGACGAGATACACCGCCTCAACCGCGTGGTGGAGGAGATACTGTACTCCGTAATGGAGGATTTCCGTCTGGACATAATGCTCTCCAAGGGCATGGGCGCGGGCGTGGAAAGCATTGATATTCCAAGGTTCACGCTTATCGGCGCGACTACCAGGGCGGGCAGCTTGTCCGCGCCGCTTCGCGACCGCTTCGGCATAGTGGAGAAGTTCGATCTCTACAACATTGCAGAGCTCTCGCAGATACTCAGAAGATCCTCGCGCATCCTGGGAGTCGAGATGGACGAGCAGTCCATAGAGCTTCTTGCGAAGCGCTCCAGAGGCACGCCGCGCGTCGCCAACCGGCTGCTGAAACGTGTGCGCGACTTCTCGCAGGTAAAGGGCGACGGCTCCGTCTCCACGGAAGTTGTCGAGATGACGCTCGACGCTCTCCGCATAGACGATCTGGGACTCGACAGTCTTGACCGCCGCATCCTGGAATTCATCATAACCAAATACAACGGCGGACCCGTCGGAATAGACACCATATCCGCGTCGCTCGGCGAGGAGAGGGTCACCATAGAGGATGTCTGCGAGCCGTATCTCATGCAGCTCGGTCTTCTGCAGCGCACGCCCAAGGGCCGCATGGTCTCCAACGAGGCGTACAAGGTGATAGGTCTTTCCGCTCTTGCCGCGCCTTCCGACGACAGCTCCGGGGAAGAACAGCTGAGGATCCTATGAACGTAAGCGATTTCGATTACGAACTGCCGGAGGAACTGATAGCCCAGAAACCCTCGGAGAAAAGAGACGCCTGCCGTCTTCTTGTGATTCACAGAAGCTCCGGACAGCTGGAGCACAGACATTTCTCTGACATCCTGGAATACCTCAGACCCGGAGACTGCCTTGTTTTCAATGATTCCCGCGTCATTCCAGCCCGGCTCTTCGGTACCCGCAGAGGCACCGGAGCCAAGGTGGAGTTCCTGCTTTCCAAGAAGATAGAGGGCGAAACATGGGAGACCCTGGTAAAGCCCGGCAGACGCTGCAGAACAGGCGATATCATCGATTTTGATCAGGGTCTTTCCGCGGAGATCACCGGCTATTCGGACGACGGGACCAGGATAGCCAGGTTCAGCTGCGAAGGAAGCTTCGATGAGACCCTCGAGCGCATAGGCAGCATGCCTCTTCCGCCTTATATAACCCGCAGGAGCGACGAGTCCGACAAGGAGAACTACCAGAACGTCTACGCGCGCGAGAACGGTTCTGTCGCGTGTGCAACGGCAGGTCTGCACTGGACGCCGGAACTCATACGCGCGGCAGAAGACATGGGCGTAAGGACCGCATACGTAACGCTTCACGTCGGCATAGGGACCTTCAGACCCGTAAAAGTGGACAAGGTGGAGGACCACCACATGCATTTCGAGTCCTACACAGTCTCGCAGGAGGCAGCTGATACTGTCAACGCGGCAAAGAAGGCAGGAGGACGCGTAATCTGCGTCGGGACTACCGCGTGCAGGACCCTGGAGAGCGCCTCTTCGGAGGACGGAATGCTGCGCCCGGGATCCGCGGACACAGGCATATTCATCTATCCCGGCTACCGCTTCAAGATAACGGACTGCATGATAACCAACTTCCATCTGCCCAAGTCCACGCTCCTCATGCTCGTGAGCGCTTTGTACGACAGGGATAAGATGCTGGAGGCGTACCGCGCCGCTGTGGCTGAAAAATACAGGTTCTTCTCGTACGGGGACGCCATGTTCATCGAATGATCTTCTTATTCAGCTAAATAATTAGCGTATAAAAAAGGAAATCACCCTTGCGCATCGTATAAAATAGCGCAAGGGAGTTTTTTATGTCAGGAAAGAACTATTCAAAAGCAGTCGAAGACATTAAAGCGACGGTAAACATAGTCGACGTCGTAGGCAGCTGCATAACCCTTAAGCGTTCCGGCTCGGGTTATACGGCCTGCTGTCCTTTCCATAACGAAAAGACCCCTTCGTTCTCCGTGTCCGACAAGAAGGGCTTCTACCATTGCTTCGGGTGCAACGATCACGGAGACGTGATCAAGTTCGTGGAGAAATACTACCATCTGGACTTCCAGGGTGCTGTCGAGAAGCTCTGCGCCCAGTACGGGATAACCATTGAAGAGACAGCCGGACCTGCGGACAGAAAGAAGGAAGAGTACTACGAGGCCAACAAGCTTGCCGCCAGATACTTCTACGACAATATCAGCAAGAGCGCCAACAAGGGCTACGATTACATGTCGGGCCGCGGGCTGTCCGCAAAGACCATGCAGTACTTCGGGATCGGCTACGGCGGCGACGGGTGGACCGGTCTTACCGACAAGCTACTTAAGGAAGGGGTCAGAAAAGAAGTCCTTACGGACCTGGGCCTTTCCAGGGAAAAGAACGGACGTCTGTACGACTATTTCCACGGCAGGGTCATCTTCCCGATAATCAACGTGCGCGGCAAGGTGATCGGCTTCGGCGGGCGTGTAATGGACAAGAGCGAGCCCAAGTACCTCAACTCGCCGGAATCCGCGGTATACCAGAAAAAGTACAACCTTTACGGTCTCAACCGTTCCAAGGATGCAGTCATAAGAGAGGGATACGCCATTCTGGTGGAGGGCTACATGGACTGCGTAAGCTTATACCAGAGCGGCGTGGAGAACGTAGCAGCAGTTTGCGGAACGGCGCTCACCCCCGAGCAGTCCAAGCTCATCAAGCGGTATACTAAGAACGTCGTTCTGTGTTTGGACTCTGATGCCGCAGGCATAAAGGCGGCTCTTACCGGAATAGACGTCCTCAAGGAAGCCGGTCTGGAAGTCAAGGTCCTCAACGTGGACGACGGCAAGGATCCGGACGAATACATAAAAGAACACGGCAGGGACGCTTTCCTGGAACTTCTGCAGAAGAAGTCGGTCCCCGGAGTCGAATACAAGGTGAACATCCTTAAGCGCTCCTACGATCTTAAGGACCATACGCAGGGCATAAAGTTCCTTCAGGAGCTTGCGGGCATCATAAAGAAGCTTTCGCCCGTGGAAGGCGACATCTACATACAGAAGTACTCTAAAGAGTTCGGGATCTCCGAGGGAGCTCTTCGCCGCGAGGTGGAGCAGGCCGGGGACGGAAAGCCGGGAGACGTTCCGCTGAGGCGCGACGTCCAGCCGGAACAGCCGGAGAAGACCAGACAGCCCAGCCGCACGCAGCTCAACGTGGAGCACATGCTTATACGCCTTATAATGCTCAAGCCGGCGTTTCTGGAGAGAACGAGGGATTATCCTGAGGCATTCGTAAGCGGCAGAGGCAGATCCGTCATCGCTGCCATGGAGGCACTATATAAGGACGGCGAGCTGGATATGGCCGCTCTTAGGAACGAGCTTTCCGACGACGATCTTCTCTACCTGGACCGCATAGAGGAGAAGATACAGATAGGCGAGGATACCGAGAAGTCCTTCATGGACTGCGTCAGCCGTCTCGAACGGGCCAGAAGGACCGCGCGCATAGAGGAGATAGACGCGATACTGGACATGTCAGACACACTTCCGGAGGAAGCTCTGGATCAGGAATACATAAACAAGCTGCTCATGGAAAAGCAGCAGCTGATAATCAAAAACAAAGGAGAGAACTGATGGCATTCGATTTTGACGACGACAAGAAGATGGAGCAGCTTTCCGCCTTTCTGGAAAAAGCCAAGAAGGACGGCATCGTGAGCGAATACGAGATAGACGAGCTCGTGGGCGAATACGATCTGGATCAGAGCAGCCGCGATACCATAATCGAGACTCTGGAGGCATCCGGCGTGGAAGTCACCGGAGCCGTCACCGAGGAGGATTTCGACGACCTTCTGGACCTGGAGGCGGACGAGGAGGAGTTCGAGGACATAGCCAAGGACGCCGAGGAGGATACCTTCGAGGACATAGAGAAGAACATGGCCATCGACGACCCTGTCCGCATGTACCTGAAGGAGATAGGCAAAGTGCCGCTGCTTTCCGCGGACGAGGAGCTGGAGCTGGCAAAGCGCATGGAAGAGGGCGACGAGGAAGCCAAGAAGAAGCTCTGCGAGGCCAACCTGAGACTGGTGGTTTCCATAGCCAAGAGATACGTAGGAAGGGGAATGCAGTTCCTGGACCTCATCCAGGAGGGCAACCTGGGCCTTATAAAAGCGGTCGACAAGTTCGACTGGCACAAGGGCTTCAAGTTCTCCACCTACGCAACGTGGTGGATTAGGCAGGCCATTACAAGATCCATAGCGGATCAGGCCAGGACCATAAGGATCCCGGTACACATGGTCGAGACCATCAACAAGCAGATAAGGATAACCAGGCAGCTTCTGCAGGAACTCGGAAGAGACCCGTCTCCGGAAGAGATAGCCAAGGAGATGGAGATCCCGGTGGAGAAGGTCCGCGAGATATCCAAAATAGCCCAGGAGCCCGTATCTCTGGAGACTCCTATAGGTGAGGAAGAGGACTCACATCTGGGAGACTTCATTCCGGACGAGGACGTTCCGTCCCCGGCGGACGCAGCTGCGTTCTCCATGCTCAAGGATCAGCTGAATGAAGTTCTCGCGACGCTGACCGACAGGGAGCAGGAAGTGCTTCGTCTAAGGTTCGGACTGGACGACGGACGTCAGAGGACTCTGGAGGAAGTGGGACAGCAGTTCAACGTTACCAGAGAGCGCATACGTCAGATAGAGGCCAAGGCACTCCGTAAGCTTCGCCATCCGAACAGGTCCAGGCGCCTCAAGGACTATCTGGAGTAGAGGTCGGAGGTCTTGAAACTGCCGGTATTGAGCGAAAGGATGCAGGCGATAGAAGACATGGTCCTGCCGGGTCTGCCTGTGGCGGATATAGGGACGGATCACGGTCTTATTCCTGCTGACATTCTGCTTAAGGGTATCTGTCCTTTTGCCGTGCTTACGGACATCAACTCCGGGCCGCTGGAGAAGTGCCGGGAAAACCTCTGTGATTTCGGCATCGATCCTTCGTTGTATTCGATCATTCAGGGCGACGGGTTCGATCCAATCGGAGACGGCGGGTTCGGGACCGTAATAACTGCCGGAATGGGCGGAGAACTCATAATTGAATTCTTCGAATTTACCGGCTGGTCTCTGACGCGTCCGGAAGTCGAGCCCATCGCGAAGCGTTTCGTTCTGCAGCCCAGGACTCACGCGGACGACCTCAGATCTTATCTGACGGAATCAGAATTCAGACTGTGCGATTATAAGCTTGCAAAGGAGCGCGGGCGCATCTGCGAGGTCTTCGCCGTTGAGCCGTGCGCTGCAGGAGAAGCTCGTCCGGACTGCGGGCTGGTTTCCGAGTTCCTTCTTGAAAAGAACGACCCCCTGACCGCTGAATTCGTTGAAGGCAAGATACGCAAGGCATACCGCATAGCGGAGAACGCTTCTTCGTCCGACAGGGCAGACGCGAAGGATGCCGCCCAGGTCTGGCATTCCGTGGCGAGGCAGCTCGAAGAGATCAGGAGAAACATATGAAAAAACAGGTTTTGTTCGATATATTCGAAAGCATAGCGCCGCTCTCCCTTTCGGAGGAGTGGGACAACTGCGGGACGCAGATAGACCTCGGAAAGACCGAGATAAACAAGGTCTACGTTGCGATGGAGATAACGGAGGACGTCATACGCGCGGCTGCGGACTGCGGAGCGGACATGATCATAACGCATCATCCTATGCTCCTTCCGTCGTTTGAGCTAAGTTCTGTCAGCGAATCCGACGTCATCGGCAGGCAGACCATAGAGCTCATAAAGAACGGCATCGAAGTCTGCTCGCTGCATACCTGCTACGACGCCGCGCCCGGGGGCATGAACGACCAGTTCTGCAGCATGCTGAATCTACAGGACGTCCGGGTACTTGCAGGAAACATACTGCGCATCGGAAGATTGCCGGAGCCGGTCCCGTTTTCGGAGTTTGAAAAGCTGACGGCAGACGTTCTCGATCATCCGCTTGGGGCGAAGAGCATAGGCAATAAGGATAAGATCATAAGGACAGTCGCTGTCTGCACCGGTTCCGGAGGAGATCTCTGGAAGCAGGCGGCAGACGCGGGCGCCGACGTGTACGTTACCGGAGAAGTAAAGCATCACGAGGCAGGATACATAAAGCAGACGGACATGTGCTGCATTGCGGCCGGGCATTCGGGAACGGAATGGATATTCGTTCCGTGCTTCAGCTGCCGGTTGGAGATGGAGTCCGTAGGCCGGCTTGAGATAATACAGTGTCCCGATCATCAGGAACCATTTGACAGATTGATATGACGCGCTGCGCGTCGTCATGAGCAGTCCAGACGGTCGCCGGCGCGGGAGGGATCCCGCGCGGGAGGAAAGTCCGGGCTCCGAAGGGCAAGGATGCCGGCTAATGGCCGGTGGGAGCGATCCTAAGGAAAGTGCAACAGAAAATAACCGCCGCAAACAGCGGCAAGGGTGAAAAGGCAGGGTAAGAGCCTACCGGGCGTCTGGTAACAGCCGCCGTCAGTGTAAACCCCATCCGGAGCAAGACCAGT
>JAFZRK010000127.1 GCA_017619905.1 Bacillota bacterium | reverse complement strand
CTTGAACTCCTGCTCCATGTCCGTGCACTCTTCCAGCAGCTGCATTATCGGCAGAGACTGCGGGCAGGCGCCCTCGCACTGGCCGCAGTGGACGCACTCGGAAGCTTTGCCGCGCCCCGCCACGGTATCGTTGTACGCCTTCTTGGCGCGCGGGTTGTTGCGGCTCAGCAGGTTACCGTTGTATATCTTGAAGATCTCCGGGATGGGGATCTGCATGGGGCAGCCGTCCGTGCAGTAGTGGCATGCCGTGCAGGGTATGGATATGTCGTTTTCTATTATTTCGCGCGCCCTGAGGACCACCTCCTGCTCCTCTTCCGTAAGCGGCTTGAAGTCGCTCATGTAGCTGAGGTTATCCTTCATCTGCTCCACGTTGGACATGCCGGAGAGCACCGTCATTACGCCGGGCAGGGACGCCGCGAAGCGTATCGCCCAGGACGCAAAGCCGGCATCCGGATTCGCGGCCTTAAAGAGATCCGCCACCTTTTTAGGCGGGTTCGCAAGAGTTCCTCCCTTGATGGGCTCCATGATGACGAGCGGCTTGTTGAAGGACCTTACTATCTCGTAGCACTGGCCGGAATAGATGCTGCTGCTGTTCCAGTCCGCGTAGTTTATCTGCAGCTGCACGAAGTCCACGTCCGGATGTGCCGTAAGGATCTCCGTAAGGATCTCCGGAGTTGCGTGGAAAGAGAAGCCCCAGTGCTTTATAAGGCCTTTGTCGCGCTGCTCCTTGACGAAGTCCCACAGTCCGTACTCCTCGTAGCGCTTGTAGCTGTGGGGCTGCAGAGCGTGCAGAAGGTAGAAGTCGAAATACCCCGCGCCTGTGCGCTCCAGACTGGTGAAGAACTCCTGCTTTGCGCCTTCTTCGTCCTTGCAGCCTAGCCACGCGTTCAGCTTGGTGGCTACGGTGTAGGCCTCGCGCGGATAGCGCTCCACTACCGCCTTGCGGAATGCCTCTTCTGAGGCGCCGTTGTCGTATACGTAGGCGGTGTCGAAATACGTGCCGCCGCCCGCTATGAACAGATCCGCCATCTCCTTTATCTGCTCTATGTCCATGCTGCCGTCCGGCAGCTTGGGCAGGCGCATGAGCCCAAAGCCCAGCTTGAACATTTCTTCTGCGCTGTGTCCGTGCATGGTCGTCCATCCTTTCTGCGTACGCCGTATCCAGGCGTACGCAGCTTTCTTCCGTGCTGTATATTCGTTCAATTTAAGAATACCATAGCGGCGGCTCCGCCGCAAAAAAAAAATAAAAAAATATAGCCGCGGCCCTGCGCAGATGCTATACTATTTTTTGCCTTTTTATATAGGCATACACAAGAACATTCAGGTATCAGGAAGGAGACCACAATGGATCAGGACCGCACTCCCCTTTTCGATGCTATTTCCGAGTACGACGAAAGGCGTCCCGCCTATTTCCGCATACCGGGACACCGTTTCGAGAACGGCATAGACCCTAAGTTCCGCGAACGCGTGGGCGACGAGATCTTTAAGATGGATCTTACCGAAACGCCTCTTACGGACGACCTGCACAACGCCTCCGGCGCCATCAAGGAAGCCGAGGAACTGGCGGCGGATCTGTGGGGCGCCGAATACACCCACTTCCTTGTCAACGGCAGCACCTGCGGAAACCAGACCATGATAATAACCACGGCCAACCACGGCCAGACGGTCTGCATACCCCGCAACGCTCACAAATCCGCGCTCATGGGACTTATCATAGGCGGCGGAAAGCCCGTGTACATAATGCCTGAAATAGAGGAGGAATGGGGTCTGCACGGCGGAATCACACCCGCCCAGGCGGAAGAGATGTTCCAGAAGAACCCGGAATGCCGCGGACTGATGGTGGTGAGCCCCACCTACTACGGAGTCATCTCCGACATAGAAGGCCTTGCCGAAGTGTGCCACAGACACAACGCCGTTCTTATGGTTGACGAAGCCCACGGAGCGCACTGCTACTTCTCCGACCGTCTGCCCAAGGGCGGCATCCAGGCAGGAGCCGACATGTGCGTACAGAGCATCCACAAGGTCACCGGTTCCTTTACGCAGAGCTCCATGCTCCACGTAAACAGCCGCCTTGTGGACCGCGCGTTCCTGGAAGCAAACCTGCATCTTGTGCAGAGCACCAGCCCGTCTTATCTGCTGATGACGTCCCTGGACATGGCGCGCCACGACATGGCGATGAGGGGCGCCGAAATGGTGGACGAGGCCTTTGAGCTGGCCCACGACGCCAGAGCGGAGATAAACATGATACGCGGACTGCGCTGCGCCGGCAAGGAGATAGAAGGCCGCGCCGGCATATACAAGCTGGACGAGACGCGTCTTACGATAAGCGCCGCGGAGATAGGCATCACCGGCTTTGCCCTTAAGAAGATCCTCTTCGAGGAATACAACGTAGACGTGGAACTGGCGGACTACCGCAACGCTCTGGCGATAGTTACCTTTGCCAACCGCAGGGAGGATCTGGACCGTCTGGTAGCTTCCCTTACGGACATAGCGGCCACCTACAAGGACGGCAAGCCGCTGCCCAAGGCCAGTCCGCTGCCGCCGCAGCCGGAGTACGTGCTGTCGCCGCGCGAGGCCTATTTCGAAGAGACTAAGCCCATCTGGTGGGAAGACGCAGTAGGCCACATCTCCGGAGAGATGATAGCCCCCTACCCGCCGGGAATTCCGGTCATCTACCCGGGCGAGCGCATGTCGCAGGAAGTCTGGGACTACCTGGAGGAAGTGCGTCTGCGCAAGGGACACCTGCACGGCCCCGCCGATCCGGACCTGAACACGCTGCAGATAATAGAGTAAAAAAAAACGGCCTGCCGAAGCAGGCCGTTTTCAATTTGATCACTCTTCTATCTTTACGAGTTTCGCCACCACTATGAAGCGGCGAGTGTCCTCGGACTTGACGCAGGTCGACAGCGTCACCACATGGTCCTCCGGACCTACCTGAACGTCGGTCTTGACATAGGAACTTCTCACAGCGTTGTTGAGCCAGTCCTTGAACTTAGCGTCGGAGTCGAACGTCCTCTTGTAGGCAGCGGACGTGGACTGGGTGACGTACGCCGAAAATATATGCAGCTCGTACGTGCCGTCCGGCGTCATAAGATACATGACCGGATGCTCGTCATAGTAGCTCTGCTTGTTGTAATTGGCAATGCTGGACAGCATCATGCCGTTCTTCATGCGGTGCCCGTAGATTATGGTGTTGGCGTCCGCGAAGCCGTCCGAGTTGCGGTAGTCCACGAAAAAGCACCCGTTGCTGTTGTACGTCCCGTCTATGAGGTGATTAAGGTAGTAGCTGTTGTCCTTCGTCTTAGCCACCGGATAATTGATGACGGTGCCCGGGTTATAGAGCCACGCCACGGCGTTGCCGCTGATCGCCTTGAGCGCCTCAAAATCGATCTCCGGTATCAGACTGTCATCGTCCTCGCCCTCGGAGCTCTGGTGCGACGCGGGCTTGAAGACGTCCTCCTCCACCTGGGAGTAGGTGTCGTTGCCCTGCTTGTACTCATGAAGTATCCCTATCAGCTTGTATCCGCTGAAGCCGGCAACACCCAGGCATATCACTATCAGCGCGATACGCAGCGCGGCCGGCATCGGTTTTCTTTTTTCCTTATTTGTTCTGCTCATCCGTCATTTCCCCTGAAAAAACTCTGTTTCCCGTTTCCGTCTATCTTGTATGGCAGAGAAGCGTCCTGCCTTCCATTTCTTTTGGTATGTCCAGACCCATAAGATCCAGCAGCGTCGGCGCAAGGTCGCAGAGCGCGCCGTCCGTAAGGCCCACCCGGGTCTTGTCCGCGTTCTTAGGTCCGTTGACCAGTATCACCGGCACGGGGTTGGTGGAATGCGCGGTGACTATGTTGCCTTCCGCGTCCAGCATCTCATCCGCGTTGCCGTGATCCGCCGTAACTATAAGGTATCCGCCTGCCTTGACTATGGCGTCCGCTATGGATCCGACGCACTCGTCCACAGCTTCCACTGCTGCCACGGCCGCGTCGAACACTCCTGTGTGACCAACCATGTCGCAGTTTGCGAGGTTCATTATTATAAGGTCCAGCTCGCCGCTCGCTATGCGCTCCAGAACTTTTTCCGTCACCAGATATGCGCTCATCTCCGGCTGGAGATCGTAGGTGGCCACCTTGGGCGACGGCACCAGTATGCGCTCCTCGCCCTCATAGGGCTGCTCAACGCCTCCGTTGAAGAAGAACGTTACGTGGGCGTACTTCTCCGTCTCGGCTATGCGCAGCTGCTTAAGCCCAAGGGCGGATATGTACTCGCCCAGAGTGTTGTTAAGGGTCTGCGGCTTGAACGCTATCTGCACGTTCGGAATAGTTGCGTCGTACACGGTGAAGCACACGTAGCAGAGGTCCTTCAGCACCACTTTGCGCGCGAATCCGTCAAAATCATGATCCACGAAGCAGCGGGTTATCTCCCTGGCCCTGTCCGGGCGGAAGTTGAAGAATATGACGGAGTCTCCGTCGTGTATGGTATGGCGGTGGATGCTGCAGGAATCCTCCCTGCCGCCTTCGCAGGTGCCGCACTCGGCAACTATGCCCGGCTTTACGAACTCGTCGTTCTCGCCGTCTTTTCTGGCTCTCTCCATAAGAGCTTCCGGCGTGGCTTCCTTGTAGCCGTCGCCCAGAGTGTAGAGGTCGTAGGAAAGTACCACGCGTTCCCAGCGCTTGTCCCTGTCCATGGTGTAGAAGCGCCCCGCGATGGTCGCGATCTCGCCGGCGCCGTACTCCGCCATCTTCTCCTGGAGCTCCGCTATGTATTTTTCCGCGCAGGCAGGAGGAACGTCCCTTCCGTCCAGAATGCAGTGCACGTACACTTCCTTAAGCCCGCGTTCCGCAGCCATGCGCAGCAGCGCGTAGAGGTGCTCGTTGTGGGAGTGCACTCCGCCGTCCGACAGAAGGCCCATAAGATGCAGGGCGTGGCCATTAGCGGCGTTGTCCATGGCGCGTATAAGTTCTTCGTTCTTAAAGAAGCTTCCGTCGTCTATGGAGTTGCTTATCCTTGAGAGCTCCTGCCATACCACGCGTCCGGCGCCCATGTTGGTGTGACCCACCTCGGAATTGCCCATCTGGCCTTCCGGAAGGCCCACGCTGCGTCCGCTCGCCTGAAGCTGCGCGTGCGGGTATTTCCTGCATAGCTTGTCCAGGTTGGGCGTGTCCGCCGCGGCGATTGCGTTGCCGGGTCCGTCCGGCGCTATCCCGAAGCCGTCCATTATAAGGAGCATGACCGGTCTGTGTTCCGTCATAGCTTTACCTCCGTAAAATCAGGTTCCGCCCAGTCGAAGCTGAGGACCTGGGTAAACATCTTCTTTTCTTTCTGCTGTTCCTTTTCGGACACTTCCTTTTCGGGCACGTCCGTAAAGAGCTCGTCCAGATCGATAGGCGTGTAGTCCACGACGTCGGGTTCCGGCATGGAGACGTTCTCGATCTGCGAGATGACTGCCTCCCTGTCTACCTTTACATTCTCGGAGACCAGGTCCACCTTCGGAAGATCCACCTTCGGAAGATCTATCTCCGGATCCTTCTCCAGCTCTTCCAGATTGACTGCTGCTATGCGCAAGTCGGATCCGGAGTCCTTCATTTCGCGGAGGGCTATCTCCTCCGGCTTTTCCAGCTCCACCTTTACGGTGGGGATATCCTTAGGCAGTTTGATGCTGACCTTGGTGGCGGCTTCCGCTGCGGCGGCCATGACTACGGATTCGGGAGCGGTCTCGGCAGAGGCAGACTTCGCGGCGGCCGCGATCTTCGCGTCTTCCACGAGCTGCTCCGCCGGAGCGTTGCTGATGATATCCTCCACCTCCGACTTGGAGACGAGCACCGTGAGTCCGGATTTGACTGCTTCCGCAGTCTTCTCTTCCTTGCGGGCTTCTTTTCTGGCTGCCTTTTCCGCCTTCTTGCTGTCGATCAGGAGCTGCTTTTCTTCCTGCTTTTTCGCCTTCGCAGCCGCGCGTTCCTCCGAGGAGAGAGCCCTCAGGGCTTTCTTCTGTTCCTTTTCCGCCTTCTTCAGCTGCCTTCTGGCCTCGGCCCTCTCCCTTGCGGAGAGCTCCGTCCTGGTGGTGTCGGCGTCCTTTCTGCGCATGAACATGGCGTACACCAGCATGCTGAGTCCGTTGACGACGAACGCCCCGCCCACAAGCATCAGGGGCATTATGGAACTGATAAGACTGGGCATCATCATTACGATGCCGAGCATTGCCGCAACTATTCCCAGGGGCATTACCCTTGCCCAGTGCTTCCTGTTGAAGCGGCTTATGTACAAGCTCTGCGATATCCTCGTTATTCCGCACAGCGTCAGCCAGGTGCCGAAGAACATGATGAGGATGTTGTCCTTTACCTGATCGTTTATTACGGCAAATCCGTAGAGCAGCGTTACCAGCCCTTCCACGAGAGCGGTATCCGTCAGCCGCTTATCGCCCCTGCCGGAGATCAGATACGATATCGTGAGCATTACTCCGGCGAGCATCATAACAAGGCCTATAAGGAAAGCCACGTCCGAGAACGGGTTTATATAGACCGCGAAGCAGAACACTCCGGAAAGACATATTATCGTTCCTGATAAAACTGTTAGTAATCTCATATCGACCTATTATACTGTCTGGATGGATCTAAAGCAAGCGAGGCGCTCCCTACAGGAGTATGTCGCATATCCTCTGGTACTCCAGATGGCTGTTCTTTTCCATGGCAAGAGCCACAGACAGCGGGTAGTCCACGACTGTGTCGCCCTTTATTCCTACCGCGGCGTTGCTTACGCCTTCCTTTATCAGTTCCACGCAGCGTACGCCGGTGCGGCTGGCCAGTATCCTGTCGCGGGCCGTGGGGCTTCCGCCTCTCTGTATGTAGCCCAGGATGACGACCTTTACTTCTGCGCCTTCCATTCGCTCCGCAAGCGTTGCCGCAAGCTCCTCGGAGGTAAGGCCGAAGCCCTCCGCCTTGATGATTATGGAGTGGCGCTTTCCTCTGTCGCGGCCTGCCTGCAGCTTCTTGACTATGTCGTCCAGATCGTAGGACTTCTCCGGAACGAGTATGGTCTCCGCGCCTCCGGCGAGTCCGGCGTGCAGAGCTATGTCTCCGCATTCGCGGCCCATGACCTCTATTATGGTGGTCCTGCCGTGGGAGCTGGAAGTGTCGCGGATGTTGCCGATTGCGGACAGCACGGTGTTGACCGACGTATCGAAGCCGATGGTGAAGTCCGTGTAGGCAAGGTCGTTGTCTATGGTGCCCGGAAGTCCGAACACGCGCATGCCGGTCTGCTCGTACAGATCCTTGCCGCCCCTGAGGGTACCGTCTCCGCCGATGGCGACCAGCGCGTCTATGCCGTTCTTCTTAAGGTTCTCATAGCCCTTGCGAATGCCTTCTTCCGTCGTGAACGCAATGCTCCTGGCGGTCTGAAGAATGGTGCCGCCCCTGTGGATTATATCCGCTACCGACGCGGTGCCCATACGGACGAACTCTCCGTTGATCAGGCCTTCGTAGCCCTGCATTATGCCGTAGACTTCCATGCCGTAGTAAAGGCCGCCTCTTACGACCGCCCTTATGCAGGCGTTCATTCCCGGGGCATCTCCGCCGCTCGTAAGTATTCCTATCCTCATTATTTCCTCCTATCTGAGACAGTCCTCGCCGAACGCCTCGTGCAGTTTTTCGTAGAACTCGTCGCACGGATCGACCCACAGGTCGTAGTCCGGCTTGAACTTATGTCCTGTATCCGTAACAAGTATGGCCACGGGCATGTCGCCCAGGTGCTGTCTTGCTATGCTCTTGAATCTGTTGAGGCCCTCCTGATCCGTAAACCCGGAAGGTATCACGACTTTCACCATGGCGGTCTTTACCAGGGCCTGGTCCAGAGAAAGCACCGACTCAGCCAGAAGCTTGGGGCTTCCTTCTTCCGCAAGGTCCAGCTTTCCGCGGATGACCACTATCCGGTCCTCCTCCAGATTCTGCCTGTACGCCTCGAAAGTCCTGGCGAACACCACCACTTCTATCTGTCCGTAAAGGTCCTCCACGGACAGGAAGGCCATCTGTGCGCCCTTCTTGGTTATCATCTTACGGACGTTGGTTATGAGGCCTGCCATGGTTACGTAAGTGCCGTTCTTGATAGCCGCGATCTTGTTGGGATCGCTGAGTATCCCGGTGTCCATGTTGATGATCTGGACTATCTTTTCCCTGACGTCGTTCAGCGGATGGTCCGTAAGGTATATGCCCAGCATCTCCTTCTCCATGCGCAGAAGATCGTCGCGGATGAACTCCGGTACTGGCGCCATCTGCCTCTTTAAGCTTATGCTCTGCGAGGAATCGTCCATGGAGAACAAGCTTATCTGACCCTCGAGCGTCTTTCTGGCGGTGGCCTGCGCGCTCTCTATGAGCTCGCCTACGGTCACCAGTTTCTGCGCCCTGTTTCCGGGGAAGCAGTCCAGCGCTCCTGCTTTTATGAGCGCTTCCGTGGCCTGACGGTTGACCTGCTTTATGTCCATGCCGTCTATGAATTCGAAGATGTCCGAAGGCATCTTTACGCTTCTGGCGCGTATTATCTCGTCCACCACGGCTTCGCCCACGTGCTTTATTCCAAGCAGGCCGTAGCGTATGCTGCCGTTCTCGGATTCGAAATGCTTGCGGCTCTTGTTGACGTCCGGCGGCAGGACCTTTATGCCCATGTCCGCGGCGTTGCGTATAAGACCCGCCACGGCTTCGTTGTCGGCCGGATAGGTCATCAAGCTGGCCATGAACTGCGCCGGGTAGTAGGTCTTGAGCCACGCGGTCTGGTAAGCGACCACGGCGTATGCGGCGGCGTGGGACTTGTTGAACGCGTAGGCCGCAAAGCTGGTCATCTCGTCGAATATGGTGTTGGCTTCCTTTTCGGGAATGCCGTTCCTTATGCAGCCCGGAACGTCTATGCTGCCGTCGTCTTTAAGCTTGCCGTTTACGAAGTACTCCCTCTCCTTCTCCATGACGTCAGCTTCTTTCTTGGACATTGCTCTGCGGACCAGATCCGCGCGGCCGTAGGAGTATCCGGCGAGCGTCCTTACTATGTCCATTACCTGTTCCTGATACACTATGCAGCCGTAGGTGGGAGAGAGTATCGGCTTAAGCTCCGGAACAAGATATTTTACTTTCTTGGGGTTCTTTTTGCACGCTATGTACTTGGGTATGGAGTCCATGGGACCGGGCCTGTACAGCGAGATTCCCGCTATGAGGTCTTCCAGGCAGTCCGGCTGAAGGTCCTTCATGAAGCTCGTCATTCCGGAGGACTCAAGCTGGAACACGCCTACCGTGTTGCCGCTGGCTATGGTCTGGTAGACCTTCGGGTCGTCGTAGGGTATCTTGTGAAGATCCACGTCCAGCCCGGTGTCCTTCTTGATCATTCGCAGGCAGTCCTGGATGGCCGTAAGGTTGCGCAGACCCAGGAAGTCCATCTTCAGCAGACCCAGGTGCTCTATCTCCTTCATGGTGTACTGGGTGGCCAGACCTTTGTCGGATGCCACCAGCGGGACCATGTCGTCCACGGGCTCCGGAGCGATGACCACACCGGCGGCGTGCGTGCCGACGTTTCTGGACAGTCCTTCCAGTATCCTTGCGTCGTCCACGATCTGGCGCACCAGAGGGTCGGAATCGTAAGCAGTGCGGAAGTCCGGACTCTTTGCAAGCGCTTTGTCCAGGGTTATGTCGAGGTCGTCCGGTATGAACTTGGATACCTCCAGCGACCTGTTGAACGGAAGCTGGTAGACGCGCGCCACGTCCTTGAACGCGGCCCTTGCCTTAAGAGTTCCGAAGGTGGATATCTGCGACACGTTGTCCTCGCCGTAGCGGCGCTTTACGTAGTCTATTACCTCGCCGCGGCGCTCTATGCAGAAGTCCATGTCTATGTCCGGCATGGAGACTCGTTCCGAATTGAGGAAGCGCTCGAAGAACAAGCTGAACCTTATGGGGTCTATGTCCGTTATCTCCAGCGTGTAGGAGACGACGGAGCCGGCGGCGGAGCCCCTTCCCGGGCCCACCATTATGCCGTTGCCCTTGGCGTAGTTGACGAAGTCCCAGACTATCAGGAAGTAGCCCACGTAGCCCATCTTCTGTATGGTGCGTATCTCGTAGCGGAGGCGTTCCTTAAGCTCCTCGGATACCGTAGGCGCAAGCGCTTCCATGTCTTCCGGAGGAACGGCGGGCCATCCTCTGGAGGCCGACGGTCTGTCCTCGGTGGTGCCGTAGCGGTGCTCCAGTCCGGACCAGCAGAGGTACTCGAAATAGCTGTCCTCCGTGTAGCCGTCCGGGACCTGGAACGTGGGGATGTGGTATTTGCCGAACTTGAACTCGAAGCTGCACTTATCCACGATCTCCTGAGTGTTGTCTATGGCCTCCGGGACCTCGCTGAAGATGCTGCGCATCTCCTCTTCCGACTTAAGGTAGAACTGGTCGTTGGGGAACCTCATGCGGTCCGTCTCGGACAGGAACTCCTTGGTGCCTATGCAAAGAAGAACGTCGTGGGCCTTGGAATCCTCCTGATGTATGTAGTGGACGTCGTTGGTGGCGACCATCTTTATTCCAAGTTCCGCGGAGAGCTTGCGCAGACCTTCGTTTACGGGGATCTCCTCTTCCAGACCCTGATCCTGAAGCTCCAGGTAGTAGTCTTCCCCGAAGAGCCCCTTGAAGAATAGCGCCTCTTCCTTTGCGGCTTCGTAGCTGCCTTCCAGAAGCTCGCGCTGCACCTTGCCGGCCAGGCAGGCGGACAGGCAGATCAGACCTTCGTGGTACTTCTCCAGAAGCTCGTGGTCTATGCGCGGCTTGTAGTAATACCCTTCCTTGTAGGCCAGGGAGACCATCTTGATAAGGTTCTTGTAGCCCTTCTCGTTCTTGGCCAGAAGCACAAGATGGTACTGGTGACGGTCTTTCTGCGGGTCTTTGTCGAAACGCGAACGCGGCGCAACGTAGCACTCGCAGCCGATTATGGGCTTGATGCCCGCCTTCTGCGCTTTCTCGAAGAAGCGTACCGCGCCGAACATTACGCCGTGGTCGGTTATGGCTATCGAATCCATGCCAAGCTCGCGGACCCTTGCCATCAGTTTGTCTATGCGGCAGGCCCCGTCGAGAAGACTGTATTCGGTATGTACGTGAAGGTGAGTGAACGCCATGCTGTTTTGCGTTATTGCTGTATTGCTGTATTGCTGCGGGTCCGGTATGCGGACCCAGTTTATTATGCGTCAGATATATTATTATATCATAAATAAATAATCAAGAATATATGAAGAAGCCGTTGCAGGGCCGAACGCCAGGTCCGGCCAGCGATCGTCACAGCGCGAGCTGAGCGAACTCCTTAAGGACCGGCAGGAGCTGCAAGTATATCTTCTCCACTCCTCCGGCGATATTGCTTTCCACGTTCATGGGCATGACGGGGTCGTGCAGGGACTTGCGGATCAGCAGCCAGCCGTCACCGTGGTCCTTGTCGAAGTTGACGCGCACGCCTTCGTAGTTGGGCAGTTCCAGAGACGCTCCGGGGAGCTCGCCTTTTTCCACCGCGCCGCGCACGCGGTCCAGCACCGTCTGCGCGTAGTCCGCAAAGTCCTCCGCCTTTATGGCGAAGCGGTATTCCTTTGCCTCCTGCGGATCCTCCAGTTTCTCCAGGATGCTTGAGATTCCAAGGCCGCGGGCCTTCAGCTGCGCGGCTTTTACGACTATGCGGGTGGCCAGGTAGGCGCCGTCGTCCAGGAACCAGTTCTCCTTCATGGCGGCGTGGCCGGAGGTCTCTATCGCGAGCTGGCAGTCGGTGCCAGCGGCGTTCAGTTCCAGCCCCTTGTTTATGACGTTCTTGTAACCCCTCTTGAAGCGCAGGTGCTTAAGGCCGAGCTCTTCGGTAAGGAAGGACGCAAGCTGAGTACTCGTTATGCTGTCGGTGACTATGGTGGTGCCGGGGTGGCCTTCGCTCGCGAGAGCGGCGGCCAGAGCCACTATGCGGTTGCGCCCTATCTCACGGCCGTGCTCGTCCACTGCCGCGGAGCGGTCCACGTCCGTGTCGAAGATTATTCCCAGGTCCGCGTTGTTAGCCTTTACCGCAGCGCAGATGCTCTCCATCGCGGTCTTGTTTTCCGGGTTGGGAATGTGGTTGGGGAAGGTGCCGTCGGGATCCAGGAACCGGGACCCGGCGGTGTCCGCGCCCAGGGGGGCGAGCACCCGGTCGGCGTAGAACCCGCCGGCGCCGTTGCCCGCATCCACCACGATCCTGAGCCCCTCCAAAGGCCGCTCACAGCCCGTGGCCTCCCGGACCTT
>JAFZRK010000126.1 GCA_017619905.1 Bacillota bacterium | reverse complement strand
TTCAGTTCCGTAGGGAGCAGCGGCATACAGGAAGTCCAGCTTTACAAGGTCGAATCCCCACTCATCGAAGACCGTACGGAACACTTTTTCCAGGTATTCCACGACCTCCGGCTTATCGATGTCCAGAGCGTAGAACGGCCCCCAGTTGACGCCCGCGGCCCAGGGCTTTCCGCCGGGCTTTAAGAGCCAGTCAGGGTGGTCCTTTACAAGCGCGGAGCTCTCCTGCGCGCCGAAAGGCGCAAGCCACAGGCCTGCCTTATATCCCCTCATGTGGATCTCGTCCACGAATGCCTTAAGACCGGACGGGAAACGGTCCTCGCGGACGTTAAGCCAGTCGCCTACAGCGGCCTGCCATCCGTCGTCTATCTGGAACAGATCTCCGCGGCGCAGTATCCCTGTCGCTCCGTCCAGATCCGACATAAGGTCCGATTCGCATATCTTGTTGTAGCGGTTGTACCAGCTGGTATAGCCCGCAAGTTTTTCCGTTGTCCGCGGCTCAACGCCCATGGCCTTGAACCAGGCGTCGAACACTTCGTTCTCCGCGCCTTCTGCGTAGAAAAGATCGAAAGCGCTCAGATTCTCGCCGCAGGCCGTTCCGCGGCAATCGCGCTCGATCCGCAGGGTATCGGTCGGAGCGTCAACAGTAAAGATCGTGTAGCCCGGCTCCTCGTCCAGAGACGCGAACAGGCGGAACTTGCTGCCGCTTCTTACGTAGCAGTATGAATAACCCGTAAAGATGCCCGGCTTCTCTGAGTACTTGCGGAAGAACAGATCGCCGTATCTTTCCAGATAGAACTTGTGCGTAAGCTTCTCCGGGAGCTTCTTTCCGAAAACCCGCTGAACGTCCCACGGGGCGAACTCCGGGGAATAGGTCCAGGTCTGGTAGCCGTTTACGAAGATCCGGTCGCCCTCCGTTATCTCCAGGCGCATGTCGGCCTCGACGTCGCGCAGCAGTCCCTGCGGCACATCGCATCTTATGCGCAGAGGACCGCCGGACAGCTCGGCCATTCCGCTGAGCTTTTCCGGACCGGACGGTGTCTCTACAGTTATCCGATAGTTGATAAGACTCATTAATGTATCCTTATTACTCTGCCTCTTTTGCTGCTTCTTCGGCGGATTCGAGCTTCTTTTCCCTGAGTATCCTGGAGTTCTCCTCCGCTGCCTCGTCAGTCAGTCTGAACTTTTTCTTGAAGAAGAAGAACGCGCAGAACAGGACTACTATGGGTATTATGGTCATCAGCAGGCGCAGGCCGGTAATGGCGGAAGCGCTCTGCTGGACTATCTCGCCGGTCTGGTCCGAATTGCCCTGGAAGCCGATGATGTCAAGGCCTATTCCGGAAATTGCCACGGAGATGCCGGACGCCAGCTTAACGACAAATGTCTGCATGGAGAATATGACGCTCTCCTCGCGGTGGCCGCTCTTTATCTCACCGTAATCCACGGAGTTGGAGAGGAACACCGTCGTAAGCACCGACAGCATGCCGTTGCATGCGAACACGATTATACCGGGTATGCATACCAGGTAGACGTTGCCTGAAAGTCCGCCGAAGCACAGCGCCATTATGATCAGGTAGCCGATTATGGCGCCTATCACGGACACTCTGAAGATCTGTGTGTTGCTGAGCTTTTTGCGGAGCAGCGGGTAGACTATCATCATTCCCAGTATCTGGAAAGCGCCGCCCACCGTTGAGAACAGCGTGTAGCTGCCTACCCAGTCGCCGCCGGAAGCAGCGCCGAGATCGTATTTGAAGAACAGTATTATAAGGTTGGAAGTAATGTACAGCGCGCTGTTTATGAGCACTATGCCTATAACGACTACCAGCGCCTGATCGTTGGCGAACAGACCCTTGAACATCTCCTTTACGGTAGGAGTCTCCATGTGAGTCCTGTGCGTCTCCTTGACTGCAAGGCAGCAGATGACTTCGGTAACGATGAAGACTATGCCTACTATCAACGCCACCCACTTGAAACCGGTGCGCTCGCTGCCGCCGCCAAGTGCGGTGACGGAGAGCATGGTGCCGACCTGGATTATGGCGGAACCGACGCCGGCGCAGGTCCTTCCTATAACGGAGAGGTTCTCGCGGTCCTTAGGCGTATCCGTAACGGCAGGGATCATGGACCAGTAAGGGATGTCCATTATGGTGTAGGTCATGCCCCAAAGGATGTAGATGACCGCGAAATACACCAGCAGGCCTGTGCCCTGAGTCTTTGGCGCCGCGAAGAGCGCGTAGAGCACGAAAGCGTTCAGGACCGTTCCCGTAAACAGCCAGGGACGGAACCTGCCCCACTTGGTCTTGGTCTTTGCCACCACGATGCCCATGAACGGGTCGTTGATCGCGTCGAACACTCTGGCGACCATCAGGATGAGGCCTACGAACGAGGCCCTGATGCCCAGCAGGTCCTGATAATAGTAGAGGACGTAGCTTGCGGACAGCGCGTAGACCATGTCCTTGCCTACGGCTCCGAGGCCGAATGCGATCTTTTGCTTTAAACTGAGTTTCATAACTGCCTTCCTTTAACTGTGAACTTTATCTTGAATGGCTCTGTCTGAGCCGTTCTTACAGTTAGTTCCGCGGTCCCGGACTCTCTGGCTGTCCGGATGTACGTACCGCACATTCCGCCTTCCGCGGTACAGACGTCAGGGCCGACAAGCTTAGCCGCGCCTTTTAGTTCGAAGCTTACGGGGAGCTGAGCGTACCAGGCGGTATTTCCGTATTCGTCGCAGATGCGCACGCGCACCGCGGCCATGTCGTATGTAAGGTCCTCCGCAAGATCCGCCTTGCTGACGGAGACCTCCAGATGGAGCTTGTCCGACGGGGACTTCTTAACGCTTTTTACGACTTTGCCATCCTTGACAGCATCGAAACGCCATACTGTGCTGGCTCCGCCCCAGTTGCCGATGTATTTGCCGTAGAGCGCCACTCCGTCATCGTGAGTCAGCTTATACTTCGACATGGCTTTGGCGAATCTGAGCTTGGACTTGAGCGGAAGATTGGCCATGCCGTATTTCTGAACGTCCGAGAGGCATGCAGCAAGCTCTCTGGCTTTGCTTTCGGAGAAACCTTCCTGTGTTATAAGAAGGTCACCTACTATGTCGTCTATCTCAATCGGCGGGTGCTTGAGACCGCCGGTGTATTGCGGTTTGAATATTTTAACATAATAATCATTTTTGTAAAGTTTTACTTCATCGGCGTTGGTCAGCACATATATGCTTCCGATGTTGCCGGCGGGATAGTCACCTATGTCCATAGACGAGGTCGGTTCCAGAACAGGCTCCTTCTCTCCCTGGCTTGCATAGGTAAATGCAGCGTTCTTGGGATTGCGGAAAGCATCCATGACTCCGTGATAGCACACGCGGTCTCCGGATCCGAAGTCCTTGTGTGTCGGATAGTCGAACATGCACCACTGGAAAGTGCCGCAGTGCCTGCCGTCTGCCATGGAATCGTTCAGGACTCTGGCATGGCGCAGCGCATGCTCCTGCCTTCTGGACCAGTTGTCGAAGGACTTGGTCGGGAACATGTGCCCGTTGGCCTCGGATATGATGAGCGGTTTAGCGGACTCCTTAGTAACTTTGTCCTTGGGTTTGCAGCCCGGCGTTGTACCGTCGTGCGAAAAGTCATTGTAGGAGTAGACGTCCTCCAGCAGATGGCTGTTCTCTATGTAGCGTACGCCGGAGGTCTGTCTGGAAGGATCCAGCTCCCTTGCCAGCTTGTTAGTCCTTTCGTAGAGATCGTCACAGTCCTGGGACTCGTTGATGCGGACTCCCCAGAGAACGATGCTTGGGTGGTTCCTGTACTGCAGGACCATCTCGCGGGTGTTCTCCACTGCCTGGTCCTTCCAGGCCTCGCCACCAATGTGCTGCCAGCCAGGGATCTCAGTAAATACAAGCAGGCCCAGCCGGTCGCAGGCATCTATGAACCACTGGCTCTGGGGATAGTGAGAAGTACGGACCGCGTTGCAGCAGAGCTCTTCCTTAAGGATCCGCGCGTCTTCTTCCTGGAGGCTCTTTGACGCCGCGTAGCCTATGTACGGGTAGTTCTGATGACGGTTGAGTCCGCGTATGTACAGTTTTTCGCCGTTCAGATAGAAACCGTCCGCCTTGAAAACAGCAGTGCGGAAACCGAAAGTATCTTCTCTGGAATCCAGCAAGACGCCGTCAGCAGCAAACAGTTCGGTCTTAAGAGTATAGAGTCTGGGGTGATCCACATGCCAGCTCTGAACGTCCGGACAGTTGATCTCAAAAGCACCGGGAGCGCCCTCGGCGAAAGCGATCAACTTGTCTCCGTCAAGAACGCTGAGCCTGCAGTCCGAAGCCTCTCCCTCCACTTTAATGTCAGCGCGGAGAGTCTTAAGATCCGGCGTGTACACGAATACGTCGTCAATGAAACTCTGCGCTTTGATATCCAGCCACGCCTCCCTGTAGAGTCCGCTGTATGTAAGGTAGTCAATAACGAAGCCGAAAGGCGGAATCTCCTTGTTCTCCGTGGAATCCAGACGCACTGCAAGAACGTTGAGGCCTTCCTTAAGATGATCCGTCAGTTCCGTCCTGAAAGCCGTATAGCCGCAGCGGTGTTCGGAAAGCAGTTCTCCGTTAAGGAACACCTGAGCAATGTGAGCGGCTCCGTCAAGCTGAAGAAACACGCGTTTTCCGTTAAACTCTTCACCGCAGTCCAGGACCCGCCTGTAACCGTAGACGCCTTCATAATCTGCGGGAGAAGCGTAATGGAGCGGTATCTCCTTAACGTTATGAGGAAGCTCAACGACGGGAAAGGTCCCCTCTCCTCTCGAAAACTCCTCCGACCAATGACCGGAAAACTCCCAGCCGCTGCAGATAGAAACCATAGACTCTCCTTTACTATGACCTTAACTGATTAATTATAACATGTGTTCCCTTAAAAAGACATAGTAGTCGGTCCGCTGCGACATTCTTTTTTGCAATGTAAACAGAAAGAGCGGCCGAAGCAGACCTGCATCTGTATCTGAAACACAAAAAAGAGCAAGCTAAAATATACTTGCTCTTAATTGTTATTCAGCTGAACTGCAGACTTCAGAACTACTTTACGAGCTTTCTGAACAGCCAGACCACAAGGCAGGCGCCTACGATGGAAAGGATGATGCCCATTATCCATCCGCCGCCTATGCCCAGCAGATTGCCGATCAGTCCGCCGACGAAGCCGCCGACTATACCAAGGATGAGGTTCTTGAGGATGCTGCTGGTATCCCCTTTCATTATCGAGTTTGCGATGAATCCGCAGACTGCGCCGATAACGATCTCGATTATAAGCTTGATAAGCATTTTTTACCTCCCGGTAAACTACTTGAAGTATCTCTTGAGCAGACCTTCCAGCGCCTTGCCGTGTCTTGCCTCGTCGCGGGCCATCTCGTGGACGGTGTCGTGGATGGCATCTAGATTGTACTTCTTGGCGATCTTGGCGAGATCGAACTTGCCCTGGGTGGCGCCGTACTCGCAGTCGACCCTCCACTTGAGGTTCTTAGCGGTGGAATCGGTCATGTTGGGCTCCAGTTCGGATCCGAGAAGCTCCGCGAACTTGGCAGCGTGCTCTGCTTCCTCGTAAGCTGCCTTCTCCCAGTAGAGACCTATCTCCGGATAGCCCTCTCTGTGAGCGATCCTGGCCATGCAGAGGTACATTCCCACCTCGGAACACTCTCCGTTGAAGTTGGCCTTGAGCTGATCGACGATGAACTTCTTATCCTCTTCGCTGGTGACGGCGTCCAGGTTCATTCCTACGCCGAAAACATGCTCAGCGGCAAGCGGAGCGGCCTCGTCCATTACCTTGAACTTGGTTCCGGGAACTCCGCATGTGGGGCACTTGAAACCCTCGGGGACAGCATCGCCTTCATAAACATACCCGCATACCGGGCAGACCCATTTTTTCATATCTATGACCTCCTGTGTCATTGGTTTTCGCTAACATATATATTTTAAATGCCGCGCGTGTTTTAGTCAATTGTAATTGCAACATATAAAACCGGACTGCGATCCGCCTCACCTGTCCGTCAAGACTATATGTAGAATAATTCATTTGAGTTTATCTACTTTATATTGTATAATGCTTTATTATCAAACAAGGGATTAGAGTCAACTAACCAATCTGAACAGTTATGAACGAGTACATAAGAAAAGACCCGACCAACACAGAGCCGGAACCTACATCAACAGAAAGACCTGTATGGACGCCGCCTTCGCAGATAGTCACCGGAGCAGCGTCGGAAACAGACCATTACCGCACGCAGAGGCCGCTCTCCAGCTACGAAGCAGATAAGGCAGCCGGAACGTCACGCGCGCAGGCCGCAAGATACGACGACGGCAGGAGCGCATCCTCTTCCGCTTCATCCGCATCCGCAAGCTCCGCAGCAAGGGCTTCCAGAAGCGCGTCATCCTCACGTTCTTCGCGTTCCGCATCCTCCGGAAGAGCCGCCGGGACCAAGACAGAAAAGACCTCCAGATCCACCAGATCATCAAGATCTGCGGCAAAGGCGTCCGGCAGCGATGCCACCGCTCCGGAAAAGAAGCAGAAGGCCACCTTCGCTCCCCTCATCCTCTTCCCGCTATACACTGTATGGCTGGAGCTGGTCCTTCACATCTTCATGGGGATGGAGCTGAAGTACGCGCCTATCTACATCCTGCACGGACTGATGTACGGATGCATCTTCACTTTCATCACCAAGCTCTTCCCGAAACAGGCCTCGCTTGTCATATCCAAGATATGGGCGCTGATCATGGCCGTACTTTTCGGGACCGAGTTCATAGCAAAGAACATCCTGCAGGACTTCTACCCCGCGTCCATGCTCAAGACCGCTGCGGGCAACCACCTTTCGGACTACATAGGCGCCATCCTCATAATGCTGGCGAAGAAGTTCTACGTCATCCTGCTGTTCCTTGTCCCGCCCATTCTGGCGTTCATCTTCATCAGAAAGCCGCTCAAGAGCAGGATCAAGAAGCGCGGAATACTCATACTGTCGCTCGTCGGCGCCATAGTGTTCTTCTTCCTCGGGAAAGCTGTCATCGCCATTCCGTTCAAAGGCAATATTACTCCAAAGGAGCTCTACAATACTGACACCAACTACAATGAACAGGTCGAGCAGCTGGGCCTAATCAACATGCTCCGTCTGGACATCAAGCACATGATATGGCCGGTGGAGAGCGAGATAGACATTCCGGACGACCCCACTCCTCCGCCCGACCCCCCGGACGACCCCGAGGTCAGCAAGTACAAGCCGAACAAGATAAATCTGGACTTCGAGCAGATGCAGAAGGACACCAGCAACAACAACATCAAGCAGCTCGCCCAGTATTTCAGCACGGTAACGCCTACCATGCAGAACGAGTATACGGGCATGTTCGAGGGCTACAACGTCGTGTTCTTTACGGTGGAAGGTCTGTCCGGCTACGCGCTGGATCCGATGATAACGCCTACGCTGTGGAAGATAACGCACGAGGGCTTCGTGTTCAACAACTACTACACCGCCCTGCACTTCACCAGCACGTCCAACGGCGAATGCCAGCACCTGCTGGGTCTGTACCCCAAGAGCGGCTTCCCGATAACCATGAGCCGCACCGGCGAGCTCAAGACCAACACCTACTTCTCGCTGGCAAGGCAGCTCAACCGTCTTGGCTACAAGAGCTACGGCTACCACAACAACATAAACATGTACGGCCGCACCGGCTCGCACCCCAACCTGGGATACGACTGGCGCTACATCCACTACACGGACAGCTACAAGATGTACTCCGACAGCATCGAATACGAAGGAGCCAAGGGCCTCAATCAGGGCAAGCTCCGCTGGATGCAGAGAGACTCCTTCATGGTGGAGCACACCGTGGATGACTACATCAACAGCGACAAGCCGTTCAACGTGTACTATCTTACAGTTTCCGGACACACTCCGTACACCTATACCAGCTGGGCCTGGGGCACCAGCGGTTCCAACTGGATTAACGACGAGAGAGTCCTGGCCATGACCTACACCGAAAAGACCAAGGCCTACGAGATGGCGGCCATGGAGTGCGACAAGGCAGTGGAGATCCTCATCCAGAAGCTCGAAGAAGCAGGCAAGCTTGAAAAGACTCTGATAGTGCTCTCCCCGGACCACGTACCCTACGCGGACATAGACGCACTGGAAGAGCTTGCCGGAAAGAAGTTCGGTTCTTCTTCGGACTTCGAAGCGATCAACGAAAGGAACATAGACTTCGAAGTATATCACAGCTGCCTCGCTATCTGGAACCCGACGATCGAGACCAGGCAGATAGACAAGGTCTGCTGCCAGGTCGACATACTCCCGACGGTGTCCAACCTTCTGGGTCTGGAATACGACTCCAGAATGCTGGGCGGCACGGACATACTCTCCACTTCCGAGGGTCTGGTAATATTCTCGTCGAACTGCTGGAGATCCGACAAGGGATTCTACAACAGCTTCACCAAGACCTTCACACCCAACGCAGGCGTGAACATGTCCCAGAGCGCGCTCGATACCTACGTCAAATACATCAATAACGTAGTCTCGAACAGACGCAAGATAACGAACATGATAATCGAGAGCAACTTCTACAACTTCGCGCTCGGATCCAATAAGTATCGCCGCGAAGAGATCGAGACCCAATTCGACCTGACGAAGGAAGAACTGGAGAAACTGTACGAATACAACGCCGAGAAGGCGGTCATTCAGGAGTTCAAGAACCCCAGGACCTTCGAGAGAAAGAACGTCCGGCCGTTCTGATAACGGATATTGCAAAGGACGATCCTCTGTAAACAGCATGAGGACCGTCCTTATTTAACAGAAAGCGAAGGTGCCAGAATGAAAGCAGACAAAGACACTAAGAAGACCTCCTTCCGCCAGAAGTTCCGCTACTGGCTGGACCGCAGGATGGCCAAAGGCACGTCCGGAATGGTGAAGCTCCTCGTGACCACCGTTCTGGGGTCGGTGCTCATCGTCTCGCTGCTGGTGCTTGCTTTCGGACTCCACAAGGAAGGCAAGAGCTTCCTGGCCATCTTCTGGGACAACTTCCGCTCCGCAATGTCGTCGTCCTTCCCCTCCTCCGAATCGGGCGGCATCCTGTACATAATCCTCTACACGTTCCTGGGCCTTATAGGCATGGTCTTCACGGGCATGCTCATAGGTATCTTCAGCGGCGGAATACGCGGAAAGCTGATCGCCCTGCAGAAGAACAACCCGCAGATAGTGGAGCGCGGGCACACCGTTGTGCTGGGCTTCCGCTTCGGCGAGTACGCCCTTCTTGAGCAGCTCATCAAGGCCGCAGGCAGGAGCAGGCGCACCATAGTAGTCGCGGACAAGTTCGAACGCACGGACATGGAGGACGCGGTAAGGCAGAACATAAAGGTGCCCGGAAACGTGCGGCTGACGTTCATAAAAGCCGACGTCACCAACCCCAACGAGCTCGAGTGCTGCGCCATTCCGAACGCGGAGAACATGATTATCAACGTTACGGAAAAAGGCCAGGCAGTAAAGACCCTGCTGTCGCTTTCCGCCGTCCTGAAGGAGAGCGCAGCGTGGCCCAGGACCGTAGTCTCCTTCGAATCCGAAAGGTCCCAGCTGCCCACCAACATGCTGGATGAGAACCACATAGAAACGCTCCACACCAGCAACGTCGTCGCAAGGACCATAGCCCGCGCCGCAACGCAGACAGGCGTATTCGAGGCCTTCATGGAGATCATAAACTTCAACGGTTTCGAGTTCTACTTCGAAGCGCTTCCCAAGGCGGAAGGCCTTACGTTCGGTCAGGTCTACCTGAGCGGTTCCAACGGAACAGTGGCCGGCATCTTCCGCGACGGCAAGGTGATACTCAACCCGGATCCGTCCATGCCGGTGCAGGCAGACGACCTGTTCATAATCTTCGAGGAGGACCACTGGAACCTGGAGCTTTCAGACCCGCAGAACGTGGAGCTTCCGAAGAAGACTGCCAGGCCGCCGCTGGCAGAGATACCCGAGATAGTCATCATAGGCATAAACAACGAGATAACCACCATAATCAACGAGCTTCCGGACAACATAAAGACCATAAAGCTTGCAGGAATAAAGCCGGACGAGAAGGCATCCGGTCTTCCGGACGACAGCGAGTTCGCGTCCGCCATCGAGGCGGACTTCAGAAACATAAGCCGCGAAAAAGTCCTGTATGAGATAGTAAAGGACGCGCCGCACATCATCGTTCTGAGCGACAGAAAAAAATCCGCGGAGGACGCGGACACGGACGTCATGATGCGGATAATGAAGCTCCGCGACATAAAGAAGAAATACAAGCTGCCCTTCACCATAACCGCGGAGATACGCAGCGAGAACAACCGCCGCCTCCTGAACTACGAGGTAGGAGACGACTTCATCGTTGCCTCGGACATGTCCTCCATGATACTGGCGCAGGTGGCCGAAGAACCGCGCCGCAGCGCCCTGTTCGCGGAGTTCCTGGACGAAGAGGGCTCGGAGATCTACCTGAAGAAGCCGGAGGACCTCGGCATTGATATCACGGACATTACCTTCCGGGATCTGAGGACGCAGCTGTACGCCATGGGCTACATACTGCTTGGCATAAAGACTGCGGAAGATCCATTTATTCCTTACGAAAAAGAAGGCCCGGCTGGTCTTGAGCCGGGCGACGGACTTGTAGTCATAGGAGAGGATTAGCTCCTGTCATAAATATCTTTAGCTCTCTGAGCCAGTTCCTCTGCGGCAAGGAAGAAACCGTAGTATTCCAGCACCGGCGCGCACTTCTCGCAGAAGAACGCGTAACTGCCGTCTCGCGGAAGCGTCGGTGAATCCAGTAGTTCTACCGCTTTTTCGCAGCAGAGGCGCACTTCCTCCTCGGCGGCTTCCGTCCCCTTCTGCGCGTCCAGAATGTCCGCCAGATTCAGCCACGAAACGGCCTGTTCGGCCTCGGAATCCGCTATGCGCGACAGAATGTCCAGGGCTTTCTCCTGACATGCGGCCGCGTCTTCAAAATGCCCCAGATCGCAGAGCGTTACGGACATGTTGTTGTACAGTCCTGCAAGCCGGTAATCGTCGTCAGGCAGTTCCCTGCCGTAGATCTGCGCCGCCTGCTCGAACAGTTCCAGAGACCTTTCCGGCATTCCGAACGCCTTGTATACAGTTGCCGCGTTGACCAGAGCAGTGCCGTGCGTTGCGCTGCCGTTCATCTCCATGCGGTCTATGAGCTGAAGGCAGACGGAAGCATTCTCTATCGCTTTGTCCCGCTGACCGGTCTTGCGGAATACTCCCATGAGCTCGTTGCGGACGGCGAACTCCCCGCGAAGATCGTTTCCGGCCTTCGCTTCTTCTATCCAGTGATCGGCAAGGCGAACAGCCGCAGCATAGTCACTGCGGCTGTAGCATTCGTCGAGCTTTTCCAGGACCCTGCCCACAGGTATGGGATCCACCCTGGGCCCGCTCTTCCACTGCGAGGTGTCGAACGGGCAGACGGGTTCCTGATAATCGTTCTTATCTAAACTCATTATTTCCTTAAGCTGCGCGGAAACTTACTTCTCCACGGTAACGTCCAGATGTCTGGAAGGTACCGCTATGCCGTTGGCGGCAAGCGTATCCTTGACCTTGTCCTGAAGGTCGAACTTGACTCCCCAGTAATCCGCGGCATTGCAGTATACGCGGAACGCGAACACGACCGCGTTGTCCTCGTACTTGTCCACTGCGACGAACGGAGCCGGATCCTTGAATACTCTCTCGTCCTCAAGCGCCATGGCGGAGATGACTTCCTTGGCCTTGGCGATGTCGGACTTGTAGGCGATGCCGAAGTCCATGTCCACCCTTCTGGTGCCCTCTCTGGTGTAGTTGGACACGCTGTTGGTGGTGAGAGCTCCGTTGGGGATGGTAACAGTCTGGTTGTCCGGTGTAAGTATGGTCGTGTAAAGAAGACCAACTTCCTGTACTACGCCGGCCTTGCCCGCCACTTCGATGAAGTCGCCCTTCTCGAAGTTCTTGGAGGTGATGACCAGTATTCCGCCGGCGATGTTGCCCAGACTGTCCTTGAGCGCGAGAGCAATGGCCACGCCGCAGGTAGCCAGAACGGTGATGAGCGAACTGATGTCGAAGCCGATCGCGGACAGCGTGATGAGTATCGTGACTACCCAGAGCACCACCTTTACCAGCGAGATTATGAACTTGCTGACGATCTCGTCTACCTTGAACTTCTCCAGGATCCTCTTGAGAGCGGCGGAGAGGAGCTTCATGATGATGAAGGCAATGATGAAGTAGACCAGCGCCGAGAGCACGACAGAGAGCACTCTCATGAAACCGATCGAACCTAAATTGATAAGCATATGTTTCCTCCTTATCTATTTGAGTTATGACTTAGCCAATGACTTTTACATGGATATTTTACCACATATCGGCGAACTCGAATAAGAAAAGATGCGCTGAACGGAAACTTTACCTGAACGCTGCCCGGGATTATTTGCAATTTATCGTTGCAATTACACCGGCAACGCTTTATAATAATGCAGTACATGCGTTCAGGCGCAGAAATACGGGGCATTAGCGCAGCTGGGAGCGCGTTTGACTGGCAGTCAAGAGGTCAGGGGTTCGAGCCCCCTATGCTCCACCAAAGAAAAAGGAGACCGCAAGGTCTCCTTTCGTTTTTCCATGTAGTTCCCTACTCTATCCTGCCTTCGCGGACCGCAAGATCGTACGGCTCGAAGGTAACGTTCTTGTACGCCTCGAAGTCCAGCGGAACGTAGGTCCAGTCGGAATGCATGTCGCCGTTCTGTTTTATCAGCACGTCGTAAAGTATGTCGTAGCTCACGCCGTCGCGCTCCTCGGTTATGGTGCTGTACGGAAGCGTGCGGTGATAAGCAATGTGCTGTGCGCCGTTGTTGAAGTGGTAACCGCAGCGGATGCGGCAGCCGTCCATTCCCAGGTACTCGAAGTTCTTCATGAGGTCTTCCAGGATATGGTCGCCTTCCTTCTGATAGAGGTTCTCCAGAGTCGTTACGGTGTAGTCCGCGCGGAACTGGATGGGAATGCCGAACTTGCCGAAGCGGTCCGCGAACTGCTTAATGTTCTTGTGCTCGTAGCCCTTGAACAGCACGCAGTTGACCCTTACCGGAACGTAGAGGCGGGACAGCAGCTCGTCGTTGCTCTCCTCCACGTAGTGGATCATGTGGCGGGACACGTTTATACAGGTGATCTTCTTCTGGTTCCTTTTGGTGAACTCTATGATCGCCTCTTCCGGGAAGTGCTCGGACACCGGCATTGTGGTGTTGATGAAGACCCTGTGTCCCTTGGGGATGCAGTCCATCATCACCTGCAGACCGTCCAGATCCGACAGCGGCTCGCCGCCCGTAAACACGAAATCGCACTTGGGAGTTACCCTGTGCAGCTTGCGTATGCTCCTGCAGATCTTCTCGACGCTGAAGCCGCTCTTGTCCTTGTACTCCTGCTTGTTGATGCAGAACGGACAGTTGTTTTTGCAGTCGTAAGGCACGAACACCGTAACGGTGGCGCCGCCCTCGCGGGTTATGTATCTCTTGTGTTCCATGGTTCTTTCCGGGTAAGCCCTCCAAAAAAAAGATAGCCATATAATAATAGCACATAAAAAATAAAAAATCGATTATTAGATATTATATTATCAATCCATTTTTGGACCGGCCGGTCCAGCGGGCAAACCGCATAAAAACAGCCGTTTTAAGAGTAAAACGGCATGGTTCGTATAACTATCCCAAAGCTGCGGAAAAACGCGCCAGAAACGCTCTCAGAGCCCCACAGACGCATGTAGAAAGCCGGTGTCACCCGAGGGCCCTTACCGACACCCCGCTCTCGTCCATTCGCACCTCCGTGTCGCAGATCGACAGGACGTTAAGACGGTGAGTAACGATGACGACGGTGCGGTCCGTAAGCGTGCGCAGCTTCTGCAGAAGCGCCTTTTCCGTGCCCTCGTCCAAAGAGCTGGTGGCCTCATCCAGGAGCAGGAACGGATGACCGGACAGCACTGCCCTTGCGATGGCAAGACGCTGTATCTGCCCTTCCGAGAGGCCGCTTCCGCGTTCGCCCAGGACCGTCTCCAGCCCCTTGGGAAGCTCCGCCACGAAGTCCGAGGCGCAGGCGATGTCCAGAGCCGAAGCGATGTCCGCCTCCGGAACGCTTCTGTCTCCGAATGTAAGAACGTCCCTTATGCTTCCGCTCATAAGCTGGTTGCCCTGCGGAACGTAGGCGAACAGCCCGCGCCAGGTGGGATCCAGTTCCGTCTCTCCTTCCGCGGTGAGTATCGCGCGCTGGCCGCCGTCCAGCGGATAGAAGCACATCATAAGCTTCAGCAGCGTGCTCTTGCCGCAGCCGGAAGGTCCGGTGACCGCTGTTATTGAATGTTTGTCTATGTCCAGACTAATGCCGTCCAGGACCACCCTGCGCGGTGCATCGTCGGGAGCGCTGCCTGCCCTGGTATAGGAAAAGCTGACATCCGACAAGCTTATGCCCTTAAGCTCAGTGCCGTAGAAGACGGC